>NZ_JBQSVL010000006.1:0-89788 GCF_052376215.1 Psychrobacter sp. AOP7-B1-24 | reverse complement strand
AGTAAGCATTAGTAGCTAAGTTATATTAAGAAGAAATACGCCCATAGTCCGACAACAAAGGTGGCAATAATATTAAGAATAATACCCGTACGAACCATCTCTGTTTGTTTGATAAGTCCTGTACCAAATACGATCGCGTTTGGCGGTGTCGCAACGGGCAGCATAAAGGCACACGATGCACCAATACCAATGACCAATACTAATACTTCATGCGGTAAGCCCATTTGCTCAGCGATAGCAGCAAATACTGGCACCAACAATGCGGCAGAGGCTGTATTAGAAGCAAACTCGGTTAAGAATATAATAAATGCAGATATCGCAATCATTACCACCACCAGTGGTGCAGCAGATAATGCGTTAGCAACCGTTTCACCAAGTACTAAAGACGCACCTGAGACTTTCAAAACTGTCGATAGCGCAATACCGCCACCGAACAGCATGAGCACGCCCCAATCGGTATTATCAGAAACCTGCTTCCATGATACCAATCCTAAGCTGACCACTGCTGCGGCTGCTGACAAAGCAATGATGGCATCAGTATCAGAAATATCTAAGGCGGCACCAATTTTTTTGGAAAATATCCAGCTTAAAGCAGTAATAATAAAGACAATAATTGTCGCTATACGCGGCTTATTCCACGCAATAGGATCATCTTCTGTCAGCGTGATTTTACGATTCAGATTGGGTTTAAGGAACAGGTACATCGC
Source organism: Psychrobacter sp. AOP7-B1-24 (assembly GCF_052376215.1). Taxonomy (NCBI): domain Bacteria; kingdom Pseudomonadati; phylum Pseudomonadota; class Gammaproteobacteria; order Moraxellales; family Moraxellaceae; genus Psychrobacter; species Psychrobacter sp. AOP7-B1-24. Next base: position 89,081 of record NZ_JBQSVL010000006.1, on the reverse strand, counting down.
GCCCAATAATACTGGTAATAACACCAACATCATCGGTATACCAAACTTCATCCAATCAACAAAGGCAATATCAAGCGCTTTGGCAGCAATAGCATTCGGTGGTGACCCGACAATCGTACCCAAACCACCAAGACTTGCCGAATAAGCAATACCCAATAGCACAAACACAAACGTACCGCGATCTTTTTCACGATCAACTTGCGTCAAAATACCTAGCGCCAAGGGCAACATCATTGCCGCAGTGGCTGTATTTGATATCCACATTGACAAAAATGCCGTCACACCAAATATCAAAAATACCGCTGTACTAAGCTTACCACCTGACATCGACAAGATTTTTAAGGCGATTTTTTTATCTAATTGCTGCACATGTAGAGCAGCAGCCAAAGCAAAACCACCAAAAAACAAATAAATCGTTGGGCTGGCAAAGCTCTGCAAACCAATTTTGGCATTGAAATCTGGTATACCAATCAGCGCACCAACGACTACTACTAATAGCGCCGTGATGGTCACGTGCAGTGCTTCTGTTAGCCAAAGCACACCAATGAAAAACAACAATGCAAGACCTTTATTAGCATTGATATCAAATGGTAAAACATTATAGATAATCATAGCGACAATCGCCGCAATAGCGACAACTATCAACCCTTTACCAGTTCCTTTTGGAAAGGTATCGGTAAATAAATACTCATTGCCATCAGTAGGTAGATGGCTGTCTAGTTTTTGTTCTGACATAAAACGTCCTTATTTCCTCAAAGACAATGTGAAAACACCTTACATATCATAGGTACTCTAGTACTCACTTTGTCACTCACCCAAAAAAATACGTGGCTATCATAGCAGATATACAACAGAAAAATGACTTAACCAAGAACTTAATAAATTAATACCAAATTCAGGTATATCAGACATAGCTCTTATATAATTTGTATCTTACCTATACATGAAGGAACGCACCACCTTAACGCAAACAATGATGTTCTATGGTTACACATCGTCACTAAACAGGTGCATACTTTGCCTATACAAGCACATAGCGTGCGCTCATACTTGTTATTAGTTTGACTAAAAAATAAATATCAAAGATGCATTTAATAAACATATTTTCATTAGATTTTACGCTAGCAATTGAATAAAAACAAACAGGAGTATGTCATGACACATGCAAATAGAAAGGATTCCACTACTAAGATGGCACCCAAAGACATCAATCAAGACGGTTTAGCCAAAGAAGATCAGCAGCGTACGAATGATTCTGCACTTGATATGATGCAAGGTATGCATGAACATGAAGATCATAAAGAAGAAGGTGATAAATAAGTTATCGCTTTACGTTTACAGTAAAAATAATAGGCGCTTATCATTATGATGAGTGCTTTTCTCGTCTTGGTTCTCTCTTTTCTGGTAAATGACCTGAAGCATAATTATATAAAAACGCTGCTGTCAGTACAATTGTAATAGGTACTAATAATGCACCATAACCCACCTTGGCATACATAAATGCCCCTACCGCGCTCCCACCGCAAAAGCAATACCAAATAATCGCTTGAAACCCCAGTGTTGGCTTACTGATCGAGCGACCCGCTAGCCAATTACCTATTGCCGCACCCATGTCTGACGTCAAGCCCGTTAAGTGAGTAGTACGAATAACAGCACCACTATAAGTAGCAACCATTGCATTCTGCAAGCCGCACGCCATCGCCGCAGCCAACTGTCCTAAATAGTCGTGCTGTTGGTATAGCCAATAGCTAATCACTAGTAATAGCGCTTCTATATACAGCGCTTTTCCATAACCTTTACCTAGTTTTAATGAGGCTTGTCCAATAACAAAACCGCTTAATATAGCACCTGCTAAAAAAGAAAGTAACAACGCACCAATATACAAAATACTGTGTACATCTAAATAAGCAATCGCCGATGCAAATAAGCTGACATTACCCGTGACATGCGAAACCGACAAATTAGCAAAACCCATCAATGCTGCCGTGTTGACACAGCCAGCACTAAAGGCAAGCACCGCACCACCCCACAATATCCACCTTGGTAATTTAGTTATCATATCTACTACCTAAAGACTGAACTAAAAACAGCACATAGTATAACTAAAAAAGGCAGCCAATTGGCTGCCTCCTTTATTTCTTAAACATTATTTTCAGACGACATTGCTAGGATGCGTCCTCATTACAGGAAGCAATTATTTTGATTCGTCTAGCATCATTAACTGCTCGCTAATAGCAACGGTATTAAATCCTGCATCTACAAACATGATTTCGCCAGTGATACCAGAGGCCCATGGTGATAGTAAGAATAATGCCGCATTGCCCACTTCTGTCTGAGTGATGTTGCGCTGTAGTGGCGCGACTTTTTCACTGATATCGAGCATTTTACGGAATGATTTGATGCCACTAGCCGCCAATGTACGAATAGGACCTGCTGATATAGCATTAACGCGGATGCCTTCACCGCCCATAGAAGTCGCTAAATAGCGAACACTGGCTTCCAAGCTAGCCTTAGCCATACCCATGACATTATAGTTTGGTAAAACCGAGATACTGCCTTCATAAGTCAATGTCAACATAGAGCCGTGACGCATGGCTAGTAACTCACGCGCTTCTTTGGCCAGTGCCACAAAACTATAGCTTGAGATATCATGCGCGATACTGCTGCCTTCACGGGTAGTTGCGTTGACAAAATCACCGTCCAATTGGTCCATCGGTGCAAACCCAATCGCATGTACCACACCATTGATACCATCGCCCCAATGCGCAGTCACTTGTTTAAAACAAGCAGCGATAGAGTCATCAGATGCCACATCACACTCTAATACTAAATCCGCCTCGAACTTCTCTGCTGCCATATCCACACGTTTTTTGATTTTGTCATTTGGATACGTCAAGATCAATGATGCGCCTTCACGATGTAACGCTTCAGCGATTGCCCAGGCGATAGAAAGTTTGCTTGCGATGCCAGTTACGACAAATCGTTGTCCTTGCAGTAGCATAGTTTTTCCTTTTGAATCAATTAGAGTTATTTAAATTAAAAAATTATTTAGAGTTATATATGATAAATAATCAGTGCTAGTAAATCATAAATTAAAGATGGCTTATTATACACGAATTAATTTAAGTAAACAGTCGTAAACTGTATTTGCTTATAATGGCGCTTAATATTGATTAAACATTGAACTACGAGCCACAGCAGTATGAAGTTAAGCAGATTTCAAGTATAATCACAGCCCTTCCCAGCTTGCACAATTTTTATAATAATCCTTTACAACCGTTGTTTGTAAATAAGGATTTAGCGTTAAGCTACACCCACATTTTGGATGGCTGCCAAACTTATGAGTAACACCCCAACAATAACATCAGAATACCAAGAAAATATTGAGTCTTATCGTCAATTGATCGGCTCAACTGGTGAAGACTTGCATCGTCCTGGTCTTGAAGAAACACCCATGCGTGCCGCAAAGGCCTTTGCTCACCTAACCCAAGGCTATCATCAAAATTTAGATGACGTCGTCAATGATGCGCTGTTTCCATCGAGTAATCGTGAGCTGGTTTTGGTTCAGAATATTGAATTTTATTCATTGTGTGAACATCATATGTTGCCTTTTCATGGTATCGCACATATCGGTTATCTACCCAATGGTCAAGTGTTAGGTTTATCAAAATTTGCCCGTATCGTAGATATGTTTGCCCGTCGTTTACAAGTTCAAGAAAACCTAAGCGAGCAAATAGCACAAACCATTATGGACGTCACTGGCTGTCGCGGCGTCGCGGTAGTGATGGATGCCGCACATATGTGTATGATGATGCGCGGTGTTAGCAAGCAACACTCCACCACACGTACGATGTCAATGTTGGGCGAGTTTGTCCATGATAATCAAGCGCGTACGGAATTTCTAAGTGCAATACCTAAGCGTCAACCAGCTTTTTAATTATTCAATAAATCATAACTTAATCTTCAAAAACAAGAAAAGGACGCATTAGCGTCCTTTTTATTGTTTCCGTTTTATTAAAAATTAAGAAGCGATTGGTTTTACGTCATCAATCCAATCACCGTAACCTTCCTTTTCCATATCCGCTAATGGTACAAAACGTAGTGCCGCCGAATTCATGCAGTAGCGCTTTCCTGTCGGTGCAGGACCATCATCAAATACATGGCCTACATGCGAGTCAGCATAACGGCTGCGTATCTCGGTACGAACAGAGAATATACCTCTATCTTCTTTTTCAACAACCATATCTGTACTCAATGGACGAGTAAAGCTTGGCCAGCCCGTTCCTGATTTGTATTTATCACGAGAAGAATACAGCGGCTCACCCGATATCACATCGACGTATAGACCAGGTTCTTTGTTATCCCAGTATTCATTATCAAATGCACGTTCGGTGCCTTCTTCTTGAGTAACTTTGTACTGAATATCATTAAGCGATTTTTTCAATTCGCTTTGCGTAGGCTTTACAAAGGTTTCTGAATTGAAGCCCGTGGTCATTTTAGTATCAGTAGAGGTGCTTGAAGACGCAGTTGGAGTATTTTTTTCTATGCTATCTGTATCAGGTTTAAATTGACTGAAGTCTAACTGATAGTTTTTACCGTATACACTTTCGATAAACTGATAACGACCAGAATTAAAAGTATAGGCTTTATAACGAATCGGATTCTTTTTATAATAATCCTGATGATACTCTTCTGCTGGATAAAACGTGCTAGCAGGAGTAATTTCTATCACCACTGGTTTCTCATACACACCAGAATCTTGTAACGCCTGCTTGGCTGCTTCTGCTGTTTGCTTTTCTTGCTGATTATTATAAAAAATAGCAGGACGATACTGTGTACCGCGATCTACATACTGACCTTCAGCATCTGTGGGATCAGCGATACGCCATAATGCCTGCACTATACCCTCATAGGTTATTTCCGTAGGATCATAATAAACCTGCGCCGCTTCAGTATGACCCGTGCCACCCGCTGATACTTGTTTGTATGTTGGGTTTTCAGCCTCGCCACCTGTATAACCTGAGACTACTTCTACCACACCAGGAATCTTCTCATAACCCGCTTCAACGCACCAAAAACAACCCCCAGCTACTGTCGCCACAGCCAAATTAGGATCTGTCGGTGCATAAGGGTTTTCAGACGTTGGCGTGGTCTTTGCCGTTGTTTCAGTGGCGGCACAGCCCACAAAAAGAGTACTGCTTACCGCTACTACTACAGCAGCGACCCTAGTTTGTAATGTGCGGTTCATCAGGATATCCTAAGAGTTATGGTGTTTGTATAATTATAATAACTCGGTTATGTGACTACAATGCGCCTGTTTTGTTATAAAAATTTAACATGATTCAAATATTATGTACTTTAACTGAACAATAGTTTTTGGATTACGTGTGACTTGCCTGTATTAGATGCTGAGTGTAAGTATGTTCTGGATTATTAAAGATATTTTCAGTATCTCCAGACTCCACGCACACGCCATCTTTGAGTACCATTATCTGTTGACACAACGCGCGCACGACTTTTAGGTCATGGCTGATGAATACGTAACTGATTTGCAATTTGTCCTGAATTTCACGTAGTAATCTCACCACGGTAACTTGCGTGGTGCTATCAAGTGCAGAAGTTGGTTCATCTAATATTAATAAACTGGGTTGCATAATCAGCGCTCGTGCCAGCGCCACACGCTGCCGTTGACCACCAGATAGCTCATGCGGATAACGCTGCGCAAACTCAACAGGCAAATGCACAGTAGCCAAACTGTCTATGACTGCCTGCTGACGGGCACTCTTATCAACACCTTGGACGAGCAACCCTTCTTCAACAATTTGCATCACTGTCATACGAGGATTAATACTGGCAAACGGATCTTGAAACACCATCTGAATCTGCGAGCGAAAAGTACGCAGCTCACGTTTTGACAATGCCATAACATCTTGACCATTAATGACTATCTGCCCTTTAACACGTGCTTGATTGCTGAGCAACTGACTCAATGCCAGTGCCGTCGTCGTTTTGCCAGAGCCAGATTCGCCCACGATACCCAATGCTTGACCTTTCGGTAGCGTTATATCTAACGCTTTCACTGCCTCGAACCAACGCTTGATACCGCCAAATAGACTTTTTTCCATTGGAAATTGTACTTGTAGATTATTTACTTGCAGTACCGTTACCTGCTCATTTTCATTCTCAGCTGAGGTCGTGAGCGCTTGACCAAAATTCTGTTGGATAAGCGTACGAGTGTATTCTGCGTTAGGTTGATTGAACACAGTGGCTGTTTTTCCTTGCTCAATCGTCTTTCCTTGACGCATAACGATGACATCATCACTATAACGTCTGACTAAATTGAGGTCGTGACTGATAAGCATCATTGCCATATTATGCTGACGCTTTAAATCATCTAACAACTCCAGAATCTCATGTTGCAACGTCACATCGAGCGCCGTCGTTGGCTCATCAGCAATTAAAATATCGGGGCGCTGTGCCAATGCCATCGCAATCATAACGCGCTGTCGTTGACCACCTGATAACTCATGCGGATAGCGATTCAGCTTATCGGCAGGATCGGTAATATTGACGTCATCAAGCAAAGCTATACTTTGTTCACGCCATTGTTTCTTTGGAACACCGCTTAGACGCAGTGATTCCGCGATTTGTATAGCAACGGTGTGTAGCGGATTGAGCGCCGTCATCGGCTCTTGAAACACCATGCCGATGCGCTGCCCGCGTATAGTGCGCAACACAGAGTTTCGCCTTTCATTATTGGCTATTGGCAATATTGTCATGCCAGCTGTACCTGCCAGCTGTACTTTGCCCGTAATGGATAAGTTATCTGGTAATAATCCCAATAGCGCAAGACTAGAAATAGATTTACCAGAGCCTGATTCACCAACGATGGCTAAGGTTTGCCCTTGCCTCAGCTCATAAGACAATGCATCAACCAAAGCCGCGCCCATAGCGGTATGAATACTGAGCTTATCTACTGTCAGTATGACTTTATTTTGTTCGTGACCGTGGCTTTCATCTGGTCTGTTGTTTGGCTCATTAGTTATAGTCATATTAAGAACGCCTCGGATCAAAGGCATCGCGCAGCGCTTCACCAACGAATATTAGCAGTGATAAAATAAAGGTTAAACTGAAAAACCCTGATAACGCTAGCCAAGGTGCATCTAGATTGTTTTTGCCTTGTACCATCAGCTCACCAAGTGACGGTGAACCCGGTGGCAGCCCATAACCCAAGAAATCTAATGACGTTAAAGCAATAATATTCGCAGTGAGAATAAAAGGTAACTGCGATAAACTTGAGGCCAACGCATTGGGTAAAATGTGTTTTAGCATGATACGACTGTCCGATACACCCAGATTGCGAGCGGCACGTACATAATCGAAATTACGTGCGCGCAAAAACTCTGCTCGTACCAAACCCACCAAGCTCATCCAGCCAAACAATAACATCATGGCAAATAGCATGGTGATACTTGGGCTAAATAAACTGACCAGAATAATAATCATAAACAGCTGAGGCATTCCGCCCCACACTTCCATGAAACGCTGCCCAATCAAGTCTATCCAACCACCATAATAGCCTTGGACGGCACCGATGATAATACCAATCAACGCCCCTGCAAGTGTCAATGCCAAACCAAATAATAAAGACACCCGCAGTCCATAAATTATCCGCGCCAATACATCACGGCCCAAATCGTCTGTGCCAAGCCAGTTTTGAGCGTTGGGTGCGGCTGGATAAGGAATACCCAATTCAACATTGGGTGTCTGATCGGCAAAGGGAATAATCGGCATGATATAAAAACCCTGATCGTCAATCAGTGCTTGCACCGCAGGGTCTTTGTAATTGGTTTCAGTCTCGAATACACCACCAAAAGTCGTTTCAGGATACGCCTTTACTACTGGAAAATAGTAGTCGCCCTGATATTGCACCAGTAGCGGCTTGTCATTGGCAATCACATTGGCAGCCATACAAATAATAAATATCAGCGTAAACATAAACAGCGATACAACGCCCAAACGATTGCGACGAAAACGGTTTAGGCGTGCCTGCCAGATAGGATTTAGCCTACGTTTTTTTGGCATAGAAACAGGAGATTCAGATGAGGGCGTTGAAGGTAATGGATGACTTGACATTAGCGCCCCTCAAAATCAATGCGAGGATCAATCAAGTGATAACTTAAATCACTGATTAACTGTAATAATAATCCCAACAAAGTAAAGATAAATAGCGTGCCAAATATCACGGGATAATCGCGCTGCTGAATGGCTTCAAAACCAAGCAGACCTAAACCATCAAGCTTAAAGATAATCTCAATCAGGAAGTTACCAGCAAAGAATATCCCAACGATCGCGGCTGGAATACCAGCGATAATAATTAGCATGGCATTACGGAAAACATGCCCGTATAACACTTGCCGCTCTCCCAAACCTTTGGCACGAGCAGTCAACACATATTGCTTGCCAAGCTCTTCTAAAAAACTAAACTTGGTCAAATAAGTCAAACCAGCAAAGCCACCAACCGTACTTGCCAATAGAGGCAAAGCCAAATGCCAAAAGTAATCTTTTACTTTACCAAGCGCACTGAGTTGATCAAAGTTCTCTGAGGTTAATCCTTGTAATGGAAAGATATTCCAATAGCTGCCCCCAGCAAAGAACACCAATAGTATGATAGCAAAGACAAATACAGGTATCGCATGTCCAATCGCAAGCAGCATAGCCGTTGCTTTATCGATTCCTGAACCATGGTGCATGGCTTTATAGACACCGAGTGGAATCGCTATCATATAAATCAGTAACGTACTCCATAGTCCAAGTGAGATTGATACTGGCAGCTTTTCTACAATCAGGTCGGTTACTGACTGACCCTTAAAAAATGACTCACCAAAATCTAACTGAGCATAGTTCTTTAGCATCAACCAAAAACGCTCAGGAGCCGATTTATCAAAACCATATTGGGCATTGATAGCCGCTACCATGTCTTCCGATAAGCCGCGCGTCCCTTGATAAGTACTGCTATTACCACCTGCACTGCCCGCACCAATATTACCAGCCAACGCATTGTCTTTTGCGCCTTGCTCAATAAGTGCGAGCTGCTGCTCAACAGGGCCGCCAGGAGCTGCCTGCACAATGACAAAATTTGCGAGCAATATTAAAAAAAGCGTCGGTAATATCAGCAGCAATCTTTTTAGGATATAACGACCCATAACAGCAGATTCCTAACATAATGAAAGAGACAACAACGGAAAATTTGGCTAAAAATTATTTTTGAGCTCACGTAAAGCGGCAAATACAGTCAAAGACTTATCGTCGTCGAGATTCATTTTAGCCTTCACACCTGCTATCACGCTTGGTTCTTGTGTACGTAAGAATACATTAACCAGACGCTCATGCTCTAGAGTCACAGGCAATGTTGGAACACCCTCTGCCGTTTGTTCCTGTGCATAAGCGAGTGCTTGCTGCATTGCTTCATTAGCGGGTTCAATCGATAGCCCAAAGCGTAAATTGCTGGCCGTATACTCATGTGCAGGATATAACAGCGTCTCAGCCGCTAGACTATTCAAACGCTTAAAGCTGTCATGTAGCTGCTCAATCGTGCCAGTAAATACCCGGCCACAACCCGCACTAAATAGCGTATCACCGCAGAAGCAATGTTTGAGCCCATCGATATCTAAAACATAGGCTACGTGACTCGCTGTGTGACCATATACGTCCCAAACTTGTGCCGAACAGCCCCATGCACTTACTGTGCTACCGTCTTTGATTGTCTGATCTTCATCGACATTATGCTCAGTATGCGCAACCAAATGCGTCATCGGGTAAGCCTCTTGTAGCTCTTCAACACCGCCAATATGATCGTGATGATGATGCGTGGTCCAAATAGACGTTAGCTCTAGATTGTTTTCTTCTAAGTAGGCAATGACAGGCTCAGCTTGACCTGGATCAATGACAATCGCTTGCTTATTATTTTCATTAATCAATGTCCAGATATAATTGTCATTGAACGCTTTAATCGGGTGGATACGAATACTCATGGTGAATCCTTACGAATAATTATCTTTGTTACTTGTTTATCAGAGTTGCTTGTTTATCAGATATCTTTGTGAAATGCTTTAACCTTCAAAATTGTTAGCTTTTACCGTTTTAAATAGCTATCGTCTTAAACAGACACTATTTTAAACAGCTACTTTAAATAGCTACTTACTGCTTTAAATAAGCATTAACGCGCGCTTCTGCTGCCTTATCTGTCCACCAGTAGTCAATACCCACGGCATTGGTAGGCAGTTTTTCAGTGTGGCGGTATTGATTCCAATAGGCGACATTAGTACCTGACTTGCCATATAACGGCACCAGATAATAACCTGCCCGTAATAAGCGGTCGAGCACTTGGGTGTATAACACAATCTCATCACGACTCTTAGCCTTACCTAATTTTGCTATTACCGTATCAATTACTTCGTTTTTAATACCAGCTGTGTTTCTATTACCGGCTTGATCGGCAGCCGAACTGCCCCAAAACCCTGCTTGCTCGGCACCTGGAGACAAGCTTTGAGCAAAGACATCAACGACCATATCATAATCAAAATTTCGCATGCGTTCATAGTATTGCGGGCCATCGACTTGACGCAAGGTCGTGTCAAACCCCAAACGCTTTAAGTTACGAATATAAGGCAACAATACTCGTCCCATGGTTTCGCCTGTCATCAAAATCTCAATTTGAGCGAGCTTTCCATCAGGCTGATATAGCTTCATATCGTTATAGTAAAAGCCAGCATCTAGCAGCAGCTGCCGTGCTTTTAACAACCCTTGACGATTAAAACCCTTTCCGTCGGTAGTGGGTAATTGCCACGCAGCTAATGTTGCCTGACGTTGCACTGGTTCAAGCTTAGCTAATAGAGGAGTCAGCACTGCCATCTCGTTGTCTGAGGGTGTACCAGTTGCCGCAAGTTCTGAGCCATGAAAGAAGCTTTGTAAACGTTCATACTGTCCATGGAATAATGTCTTATTCATCCATTCAAAATCATAAGCCGCGGTTAATGCTTGACGAACACGAATGTCTTGAAAGATTGGCCGACGCATATTCATCACCAGACCTTGCATCGCTACTGGATTTTGACTGCTTATCGTCTCTTTACTCACCATGCCAGCATTAACTGCTGGAAAACTATAACCTGTTGCCCAATTAGATGCTTTGTTCTCAAGGCGGAAACGATATTGACCAGATTTAAAGCCTTCAAACGCAATCTCATCGCTTTGGTAATACACAAATTTAATCATATCAAAGTTATAACGACCGCGATTGACCATCAAATCACGTCCCCAATAATTAGGATCACGCACATAGCTAACTGCACGCCCTGCATCTACGCGACCCAGTTTATAAGGCCCGCTACCCATCAATGGCGTTAGCGTGATTTTCTCAAAATCAGCATCAATAGAAGACTTGGCAAAAATAGGAAACTGTCCGACCGTCAATAAAATCTCTTTATTATCAGCAGAGGCAAAGACAAACTTTACTCGTTGCTTATCGAGCACTTCAATGTCTTTAATATCACCCAAATAGCTACGAATATACATCGGCCCTTTGTTCAAAATCGCATCATAAGTGGCTTTGACATCATTGCTAGTGACAGGCGACCCATCCCAAAAGCGTGCAGCAGGATTGATATGATAAATAATCCAACTGGTATCATCAGGATCATAAGTGACCTTGCTTGCTAGCTGCGGATACATCGTAAAAGCTTCATTTAATGATCCCGTCATCAGAGTATCATATAGATAATCTGTACCAGCCATCGCCACACCAGTGGTCATCCACTTATTAGCAGCGTTAAAAGTGCCGCGCGTATCAAGCGATAGCGTACCACCTGTCGGCGCATTTGGATTGGCATATGGCATAAATGGCGCGTCAATATAGTTAGTAGGACTATTATGACCGAGCGCAGTAGTCGTGATTGGTACTGCGTTACTGATAGGCGCCCATCCCACGACAGCTACCAATAACACAGTTTTTAGCATGGTGTTTTTTATCATAATAAAGTTATAACAAGCCCTTGTGCCAAACCAATGAATATATTTAGAATTTTTCTAGAAATTACAGCTCAATGCAAAACTCACTAAAAATGATACGTAACGCAAAATTTCATCATAACAAATTTAAGTTTTTTAACCTAATGGTTTACCGTGTTAAGTACGCTGTCATACAAACGACTGACTTGATAGAAACACAATTGATTAGGGCGTGTTGATGTTCAATAAAAAAGGCGCAACTCCTAAAAGTTACGCCTTTCACTGTCTAAAGCCAACCTCTATTTAAGCGTGCTTTTTCTCAAACGCTATCATAAAGTCCACCAGTTGCTGTACCCAGTCTAGTGATACGGCATTATAGATACTGGCACGCATACCGCCCACATCACGGTGACCTTTTAGGTTCATCAAACCTGCAGCGGCTGACTCTTCTAAAAACACTTGGTCAAGACTTCTATCTGCCAACGTAAATGGCACATTCATAATAGAACGATGTTTCATGGCTACTGGGTTGTTATAAAAATCGCTGTCATCAATCGTCTTGTAGAGTAAGTCTGCTTTTTGCTGATTAATCTTGCCAATAGCAGCAACGCCGCCCTGCTCTTCTAGCCAATCAAAGACCAGTCCTGCCAAGTACCAAGAATATGTCGCTGGCGTGTTTGACATAGATTGTTTTTCGGCCTGATGCTCGTAGTTCATCAGTAGCGGGCACCACTCACTTGCCTGCCCCAATAAATCTTCACGAATGATCACAATAATCAATCCTGCTGGACCAATGTTTTTTTGCGCACCAGCATAAATCATACCGAACTTAGAAACATCAATCGGTTGTGACAAAATGCAAGAAGACATGTCGGCAATAATAGGCGCATCAACTTGTGGTGGCTCAAATATCTGTAAACCATGAATGGTCTCATTAGCACAATAATGAAAATACGCCGCATCGTCACTCAATTGCCATTCACTTTGATCAGGCACATCGGTAAAGTTACTGTCTTTGCCTGTTGCGACCACATTCGTCTCACCCAAACCCAGTTTGGCATAGCGATCGGCTTCTTTGATTGCCTTGCCTGACCAAGCGCCTGTGGTTAGATAATCTGCGCGTCCACCATTCAATAGATTCAATGGAATCGCTGAAAACTGTAAGCTGGCACCGCCTTGTAAAAATAGCACTTTATAATTATCTGGAATGTCCATTAACGAACGCAATTTCGATTCCGCTTTTTCGGTAATAGCAATGTACTCTTTACTACGGTGACTGACTTCCATGACCGACATACCACTGCCCTGCCAATCAAGCAGCTCATCTTGCGCGCGTGATAATACAGCAGTCGGTATCGTAGCAGGTCCCGCTGAAAAGTTAGGCACACGGTTAGGAGCGACAGTATTGATAGTTGATGTGGTGGTCATAATCATTATCCTAAATATGATGAAATCATCGTTGTTTGTTGGAGCGTAAAGGTTATCGATTAAAATCACTTTAACAGTGATTTTCGTTGTTTTTATTCTCTAATATCTGTTTTGTTCTTGCCAACAGTTTATGCTGACAGTTTATCACCGCACCTATGACGACAAGCCGGCCTAACCAGATAGTTTATCCCAAAGCTGACGTTTTAACCCGCTATCAGCAAGCATTTCATCTAACGTGGGCACAGCAGTAAGTGTCGGATGCTCAAGCCCTTCAGGCAGTTCAGTCAATGCTACTACTTGTATTTCTTCGCTGCGGCCGATTTTAAAGACATATCCTGCAAGGCTGGCGTTGGCAAGCTCAGCGGTATCCATGCCTTCACAAATGGGGAAAGATGTGGCCTCACAAGCGATTGATAGTGCTTGAGTGATGTTTTGCCATAGCTTTTGACTGTCATTATTGAGTGCTTGGATATCAACTAATATTACCCAGTCACCATAGCGCCCTCCTTGCAAGTCAAAAGGGGCTACTTTTTTTAAGCCATCATCGTTGGCTATACTATTAGAAATAGAAAGAGAGGATTGTTCAATAGAAGCCGTTGTTTGCTGCACGATGTGTTCTACTAGGGGTCGAACCGCCACATCAGGAGTACTGCTATCAAAGCTATAAGTGACAGGACTTTGTTCATGCGGTTGTGTTAAGCCTGCATCACTAGCATCATGATAATAGTTACTAATAGATTCATCATCAATGACAGCTGATATAGTATCAGCAGATGCTATATTCGACGTTTCAGCGTTCGCAGCAGCATTACTTTGACGTTCAATAATTGGTTGTGCAATGCTCGTAGCAGACGACGCAGTCTGAGCCGACCTATCAATGATAGAGTCAGGAATAGTAGGCGCAGCAATATCTGCCATATCGATAGTGTTGGAGCTTGGCTGTACCCACTGATTGATACCCATCATCGCTAAAATCTGACGCTGCTGCATACGATGTTGCAATACTGTTAGCGGGTCTGCAATGTCACTCATGTTTCTCTACTATCCTACTCGTCTAAAATGGGTTTACAGAATATTTGTATAAAAAACATCAAATAATAACTTCGATCATGCAATATCTGGCCAGCCCAGTACAAGTCAAGCAATGCCTACGCACTTCGCTCATTCAAAACAGCTTGCGAATACCCAACCAGCGATCAGCTAATAGCATCAAACAGTCATACTCATCTTGACTGACTATCGTATCATGTAACATCACGGTATGTAATGTACTCAGCCATTGTTGATAATGGATATAAGTGTAAGAATTATCAGTCACGTTATTATAATCTATTTGACCGCTTCCCTGTTGCTTCTCTTTATCATTATCATCACATGTATCTGCTGTTGTAGCAGATACAAATGTAGGTACAGTCTCTATCAATGCTAATAACTGGATACTGTTCAGGCTCTGCGTGGTTAATAACAGCCATTGTAAGTTTGCATCGCTCACAGCGGCTAAGTCAATATCAATCAATCGTGCATGGCGACGTAAGTCTACAATATAATGAGTCACGCTAGCATCGTTATAGCCGAGCATTGAACTTTGTCGCTCTGAGATCATTTGGCCTTTGACATCTTTTGACAAACGATAGGCCAATATAGCAAGCATCGTTTTTTCTACACTATCCAGTCCGACAAATATCTGACCAGAAGGATCGAGCTGCGCATATATATCGTTTGCACCAGCTTGCAACGTATGCTGCCAGAACTCACCTTTTCCTGCATTCAACGGCTTGTCACCCAGCACTGTTGACAGTATAGGTAGCAGCGGCTGTAAGTGCAACGCTTGCCATAGTGACAAAATAGAAGGAGCTCGAGAGACATTACTTTTAACATCTGCGTTCTCCGTATCAGCGCTTTCATCAGTTATCTTATCTGCCAGCACTTTACTTAAGTCAGCGCTCAACTGATGATTGATCAGGGCCATAATACCCTGTTGGTAGCGTGTCAGCATCGTACGATATTTTGCTTGCTGACTATAATCCTGATGGCTTTTATTGCTGTGACTGCTTTCATGCTGCTGACGTAATGTTTCAATCATGCTCGATGATAAGTCATGTTGGCTTAGTTTTTTTAGTGCCGTTGTGATGAGTACGCTATCTAAGCGACGGTCCATTGTCGCCACACTCTCTATCAATTTATTATCTATTGTGTGAGGCAAAATTTTCGTTTGGTTATCACTCTTTGTTATGTTAGTTGTAATTATGGCATCAGTCGCAATCTTGCTCCAAATATCGGCTAAGTCATAAGAAGCCGTCACCTCTAGTGCATGACCTTGATGGCATAGCATCACCGCTTCAATTAAGGCTTGCGCTCCTAGCGGATGATGGCTGTGATTAAGTACATACTGTGGTAATGAGACCTTTTTAATATCATCAATACTGATCAAGTCTGCTACCGGCAAATCACTATCAGGTTGTGCTTGCCACGGTTTTAGCTGTTTAAGAGTACCAATATCTTCTGCTTGCACCTGCAATCGTCCGTCAACAACAACATCTTGTTCGATCACAAACTCAAGGCCTTTCTCTGCCTCTAACTCATTATTCATCTCTTGATTAGATAATGATTGAGATTGAAGTGATTGTTTATTAAGTTTTGCTTTATTGCTTAGGCTATTGGCTGTTATTGCTCCCCAATCGCCAAGCCTGCGCTGCTCGTATATCTCTTTTACCTTTTTTTGATTGATGCGCTTTTCTTTGGCAACTTGGGCAGAAAACTTGTGATAAGCATTCTCATTGATGGCACTCATACGCTCAGACAAACTAGGATGCGTGGCAAACCAAGAGACATCGCCTAAGTCCGTGCCACTGCTGGCAAAGAAAAAATGACTGAGCCCATTGATATCAGTGATACCTGTCAAACGCGAGCCAAGTGAGTCCTGATGAATGGCTTTTAAGGTTTCCATGATCGCAGGAGAGCGTGTCAACTGTACACTGGTCGCATCAGCAAGCAGTTCACGCTGACGGTTAAAGCTGTGTTTGATAAGTTGAGCGCTTGCCATACTCGAAAAGCTCAATCCGTGTAACAATAACGTCCACACACTGCGAGGTGCTTGACGATCTACCACAGGTTTATTGTACAGCCACATCGATTGATTTTTCGCTGACGCCTTCTGTTTTTGCGATTGGCTCTGCCAATAAGCCACCCACTCACTGTGAGTGGTAAAGCTTGCGGTCTTCTCCTCAGTACTACGTGCCTGACTATCAATAGTGTTTTGTGATGTGGAGAGGTTTTGATTAACCGCATTATCAAAATAATGGTCATTGCCGATAGGATCACTCCAGTCATACAGTATCTGTAAGCCTGCCAGCACCACCATCAACTGCAAATTGAAAGCAGCATCGCCATGGAGTATATGGCCATACTCATGACCAATAAGTCCATACAATGCCTCATCAGACAGCTTATCAAGCGCCCCTTGAGTCACGACCAACACCATATCTTGACTGTGTCGACCCGCCACAAAGCCATTGATGCCTTGCTCCTCGGGGAGCACATACAAAATCGGCATGGTTAAACCCGAGGCAATGGCCAACTGTTGCGCAATCTCATAATAACGTCGATAGGTTGGCGGAAAATCACGCTCATTACGCACCGCAATATGGCGTGCACTGTAGCGAACCTTTTGCACAGGCTCATGCTGATGAGCAACGCCTTGGCTGTGCTCCCAAGCATCTTGACTGTCATCAATAAATAGCCGCACCGCACCAACACGCTGAGCAATAGAGCGACCACCCGCTTTTAAGCGACGATATTCTAAAAAACTACCGCCAGCGAAACTGCCTAGCGTCCAAAGAATGACCAGCACTAACGCCCAGTGATAAATACCGCCCGTAAATACCGTGAGCAACAGAATCATGACACCAAGTGCCACCGCTATATGCGCAAAGACAATGAGAAAAAATAGCCCATAAAGCAAGAGGCTACGCTGAGTACGTGTGCGCTGTTCACCAAAAAAATCCATCTGATTGTCTTACCTAAACCTTGTATTGCCTAAGCTTTATATTAAATAAACACATAAACGCATGCTAAACACACAAACGCATGTGAATATCAGCCCATATTAACAACAGGTGCTTGAGCAATCGCCTTTCTATCTTCAAACACCAACTGACTTAATGGACGAAAGCCAAAAGTCGTGCTAACCAGATTGTTTGGAAACACTTCGCGATCGTTATTATAAAACATTACACTGTCATTATAGTGCTGACGCGCAAAACCAATGCGGTTTTCGGTATTGGTCAACTCATCCATCAGCTCTTTAATCACACTGTCCGCTTTTAGCTCAGGATACGCTTCCACGACAGCGGAGAACTGCCCTAGAGCTTTGGACAACATGCTTTCTGCTTTAGCAAACAATGCCATATGTTCCATTGAATCTGGCTGATGCTTGCTTGAATCTTGCAAGCTTTGGGCATGATTACGTGCATCAATTACACGAGTGAGCGTCTCTTCTTCATGCGTCAAATAACGCTTAGCCGTTTCCACTAGATTTGGAATCAAGTCATGGCGACGTTTTAGCTGAACGTCAATCTGAGAAAAACCATTTTTTGCTTGGTTACGCGCACGTACCAATTTATTAAATATAGATACCCCAAATACAACCAATATCACCACAACTGCAATAAACAGCCAAACAAACATCTTCATAATCAAATCCTAAAACGTTTTGTATTGATATTAAAGTCTGTTGCATACTTCACCATCGCACTGACAGCGACTATTGGTGAATACTCAACACACTCTAATGTTACTAAAAAGTTAATATATTGTATATTAACTCATATTAATCAATGAAGTTTAGAAATTGAATAAGAAATTAAAATATAAAATGGATAAAATTCACGCAAAAAAAAGCCCTTTACAATAAAGGGCTTAATACATAATACGAGTATTTCTGACTGATTATAAAACCAATTATCAAATTTTAGGCAAAAAAAAGCGACTCCAAAAGCACATCCTCGGCACACACTGTGACTATTACCGTTGCTACCTTCCGGTCCTGGCGGGATTCATAGAACAATGTTGCGAGGCTACCAATGGAGCCACCAGATGCAAATTATACAAGGATTTTTTTATTTTGCAACCCCTGTTATAACATTGAGGTTAATAAATCATTTATAGCGCCCAGTTAAACGATGTTTTTTCTTCAGACACTGACCAAAGCTTGGTGGCTAGCGTCTCATCCAAAGCGACTTTATCTAATGGACACATTCCAATAGCCCCAACGGTTTGCGCGCGCTTTGTAGGCCCATAAAGCCTTTGTTGTTCAAGACCTACTTGCGTGGCACACATTACCTCGGGCCATGATCCTTTTTCAGCCGACTGGGCGATGAAGCGAGACGCAACTACCGCATCACCTGACAATCCTCTTATGGGCGTATATATCTCATTAGACACTAAGGTAATGACAGAGCTCTCAATCGAGATGCACAGTAAAGCGAATGGCGTTATACATCATCCTAAAAATACATCCCATCCCTTAGGGTTATCGCTTTCAAATTGGGACAATGGCTTTACTAAGGCATTGTTTCGGCTACTAATGCTAATAGATAACCCCGTTGATACCTTGATACTTGGGGAAAGCCGTTTACGCGAATTTTACTATGCCCTATTAAAGGGGGAATCAGGATATTCAGCACAACGCGCTTTTGGTGTGGGTAATGAAATTGCTCAATCTATCGAATACTTGTCAGCACATTTGGATGATGTGATTACTATTGAAGACATGGCCAAACACGTAGGAATGAGCCGTGCAGTCTTGCATCGTAAGTTTAAACAAGCCACCTCCATGTCACCTATTCAATTCATAAAATCCATGCGCTTGAACGCTGCTGCCATGAAGATAGCAACGGGCATGACTGTCAATACAGCAGCCATGCAAGTCGGTTACTCTAGCTCATCACAATTTAGCAGAGAGTTTAAACGTTTATATGGCAGCTCTCCCAAACAATGGACCAGTGAACACCGACCTTTAAACAATCCTGCCTATTCATAATAGTCACAAACACCCTATACAGTTATCAAAAACAAGCGATGGCTATGCTTTTCGCTGTCATATAAGTCACGTAAGTCACATAGGTCACAAAATTCTCACAGCAACTCACTCAGTATTTGCTATTTTAATGTATAAAGTTATACCCATACCAACCTTTCTTTGATATATACAAGGAATGGCTTCTTGTGCGTAACCAGATTCTTAACATATTTGTGTATGCATCATTAGAACTAATTTAGGAGACAATAATGAAAACCACGTTACTAAACAAAACAGCCTTAACGACTGGCACAGCCTTGTTACTAACAGCCATGATGGGCAGTGCGCATGCAGAGCCAACAGGTTACGATCAGCTAACGTTTCAAACAGAAGTAAAAGAAGAGATTCAAAATGATGAAGTGCGAGCCAGCTTATACAAAAAAGCACAAGCAACAGATTCAAAAGCATTGGCAACGATGCTCAACACATCCATCAATAACGCGATGAAAATCGCTAAGCGCTACCCTAGTGTGACTGTAAGCACAGGGCAGCAGCGTACCTATCCTCGCTATGACAAAGACAATAAAATTATTGGTTGGACAGGACAAGCCAATATAGATTTGAAGAGTACTGACTTTGCCGCAACCAGTCAGCTCATCGCTGATTTGCAAGAGACGCTAGTGATGGAGAATCTAAACTTTGGGGTTTCAGAGAGTAAGAAAGATGCACTAGAACAAAAACTCATGACCAACGCTTCTCGCGCTTTTCAGCAGCAAGCTAAAAATCTAACTAGCGCATGGGATGCTCGTGGTTATCGTGTGATTAATGTCAATCTCAACACAGGCGGTAACTCCCCTCGCCCTATGTACAGCAGCATGAGTATGAAAGCAAGCTCTGAGGGTGGATCAGTTCCTAGCCAAAGCTTTGAGTCTGGTAACAGTACTGTCTCAGTAACGGCAAATGGTACGATTGAGCTGACGCAGTAAAGTAGCTTGTACCAGTGGTTAGGTTCGTTTATAAACTGAGCTCTTCATACTAAAAAGGCAAGCACCATTATGGTGCCTGCCTTTTTCTTTGCGCTGTTGTTTATGCCGTCGTTATTGATCAATCAGACAAGCTCTAATCACTTTTACCTAACTTTAATAATAGTTTTTGGTATAACGATAGGTTTTGATAAGCCAACAGCTGCTCTGCTTTTCTTTTATTATCTTGCAATGTTGTGTTGTTCTGAATCACATAAATGGTACGCGCAACCTGCTGGAGCTTGCCACCTGCCTTATTGGTCACAACTGCCGTGATATTGTGCGATCCTGGTAAAAGATCTACCGTTGAAATGGAAGCACTTAAACCCTGTGCCACCTCATTACCATCCAAGTAAATACTTACGCTATCGCCCGCTTGTAGGGATGGCTGTACTTGTACATTTACATCGATATTTTGTGCAGGACGACGATAAGCACGCTCTTCGCTTGGTTCAGTGATCGTAAGCTGATAACTGACGGTCGAACTATTATTGTCCCCATCAGATGTACCAGTCGTCTCTGCGCTGGCAGCTTGTGCACTACTGCCAGACTGTTCACTTGCATTGCCATTGTTATTTGAATTAAGCGTATCATTTCTAGTCATAACGCTGGTCTGAGTAACTTGCTTATCCGCTTGCTGCTCATAATTCTGTGGACGGTCGGTAAAGGTAACTTGCCCCGTCTTTTCATCAACGACTTTATAGATAGATGCAGCACTTGCCAAAGGAGCGTTGAGACTAATGGTACTCACAATCACAGCTGTCAACAGCCCTACATTGCTTTTTGAAAAAATTAGTTTTGATGATGAGATCATAGTCAGTTACCCAGTTATAGTGTCTACTATTAATATAATGTTATGACAACCATTATGCGATATTTTTGGTGTTAAATCAGCAATGATTTTAAGGAAAGTCAGTCATGGCATTTGACCAATTATTATTTCGCGCACAAAAAAAACCAGCTAAGAATAACTTAGCTGGTCTTTTTGACTCAAAATAACTGAGTGCTGTAGCGACTAATTAGCAGCTATAGTACATATCGAACTCAACTGGATGTACAGTCACGTTCAGACGTTGTACTTCTTCTTCTTTCAAAGCAATAAACGCCTCTAGCATATCTTTGGTAAACACGTCGCCTTTTAATAAGAACTCGTTGTCATCTTTCAATGCTTGTAGAGCAACATCTAAGCTCTCTGCAACCGTTGGGATTTGTGCTTCTTCTTCTGGTGGCAAGTCATACAAGTTTTTGTCAGCAGCTTCACCTGGATGCATTTTGTTTTGGATACCGTCAAGGCCAGCCATCAACAATGCAGCAAATGCTAAGTAAGGGTTCGCTGTTGGATCAGGGAAACGTGCTTCAACACGAACTGCTTTAGGGCTGCTTACATGTGGAACACGGATAGATGCTGAGCGGTTAGACGCTGAATAAGCAAGCTTAATAGGCGCTTCGTAATGTGGCACTAAACGCTTATAACTGTTGGTTGATGGATTGGTAATCGCGTTCAAAGCACGAGCATGCTTGATGATACCACCAACGAAGAACAACGCTGTTTCAGACAAACCAGCATACTCATCACCTGAGAACGTGTTTACGCCATCTTTCGCGATAGACATATGTACGTGCATACCTGAACCATTGTCACCAACGATTGGCTTAGGCATAAAGGTAGCCGTTTTACCAAACTGATGCGCAACGTTATGAACCACATATTTTAACTGTTGAACTTCATCTGCCTTACGTACCATGGTGTTAAATGCAACACCGATTTCAGACTGGCAAGAAGCAACTTCGTGATGATGTACTTCAACACTACCTTCGCCAACGATCTCTTCAATGCGTTCACACATCACTGAACGCATATCTTGTGAGCTATCAACAGGCGGTACTGGGAAATAACCACCTTTCACGCGTGGACGATGCGCCATGTTGCCCCACTCATAAGTCTCGCCTGTCGACCATGCTGCTTCTTCAGCAGTGATTTTATGGCTAACACCAGACATATCAACTGACCACTTCACATCATCAAATACAAAGAATTCCGGCTCAGGACCAAAATAAGCAGTATCACCAATACCAGTAGACTTTAAGTACTCTTCAGCGCGGCGTGCGATAGAACGTGGGTCACGATCGTAGCCTTGTAGCGTTGATGGCTCGATAATGTCACAAGTAACCACAACAGTTACTGAATCAAAGAACGGGTCGACAAAGGCTGTCTCTGCATCTGGACGTAAGATCATATCTGACGCTTCAATACCTTTCCAGCCAGCAATTGATGAGCCATCAAACATTTTGCCATCTTCCATAACATCTTCGTCGATGGTATGCGCAGGGAAACTGATATGTTGCTCTTTACCACGGGTATCGGTAAAACGAAAGTCAACCCATTTGGCATTTGTTGATTTGATAAGATCTAGTAATTTGTTCGACATAAATAATCTCCGTTGTGTTGATCACGTTATTGCGATGTAAAGTTATTTGTTTAATTTTTTGGTTCAAGAATATTAATATTAGCTGCGTAATTCAAACTAAAGCGCGCTTTCAATATTATGCTTATTATCAGCACTGTCAATGTCTTTAGTCAAGACATCCTTCTAATATCAAGTTTGTGCTTGCCACTCTCACTTTATTCTAACAACATACGAATGATAATAGTAAGCGCTTCGGGCATTTGTTAACAAATATTTTTAAAGCATTTTTTGCTAAAAATAGTTATGACATTGTTATTGCAAAGGCTATGCCAACTTAAATAAGTCATAGCATCAAAGTACTTGAAACGTTGTTTTATTATCAATAATTACAAACATCTATAGCAGAAATATTAAATCATGATATTTATTTTTTAGCCTACTACACTATCAACTTCTTATAGGAGTGCCAATTAGATGATACATATGCATCAATTTGGTGCATAATAAATCAAGCCAATCATGTAAAAAGCATCGTTTTAGTGCAATTATAATTATTGTATTTGCTCAGCTGATAACAAACTAATGATTCATCACATATATTATCCGAGTAAGTATTTTACTGATTACTTACTCGGATAACCTGTACCCTACATTTGATAGACCTTAAAATAATGTTAAGATAACCACGCCTTATTAAGTACATAAGTCAAAAAGTAAAATAGATAGATATAAGCCCTAACAATACAATCATATCCATAAGTTGAAAACCTAATGATTTTGATGATCGATAATTACGACAGCTTTACGTACAATATCGTACAGTACTTCGGTGAATTACAGCAGGACATCACCGTCTGGCGTAATGATCAGGCCACTATTGAACAAATTCAAACCCTTGCACCAGACGTAATTGTCATCGGCCCTGGCCCCTGTGATCCAGACCGCGCTGGTATCTCTTTAGAGGTTATCGAAACATTCAAGGGTGTCATACCGATATTGGGTATTTGTTTGGGCCATCAGGCCATTGGCCAAGCATTCGGTGGTCAAGTGGTCAAAGCTGGTGAAGTCATGCATGGGCGCTTATCTGATATTTATCACAATAGTAAAGGTATATTCTCAGGTCTACCCAACCCTTCTCAAGCCACACGCTACCATTCCCTCGTGATTGACAAAACCAGTCTGCCCGACTGTCTAGAGATGACAGCTTGGACACAGTATGCTGACGGTAGTATTGAAGAAATCATGGGTATCCGTCATAAAACCTTGGCTATTGAAGGAGTGCAATTCCATCCTGAGTCTATCTTGAGCGAAGCTGGTTATCAGCTGCTCAATAATTTTTTACTGGCTCATAGTTTGTCTGTATTACCCAACAGTGAATTACCACAAGTCGGCTAAGCATCATTAAAAAATGCATCAACAGCATTTAGAACGATAAATTTGAAACAAACTTATAAAAATAGTAAGAGAGAACACCATGAGCACGATAAAGATAGAGGATAAAATGACGCCAGATCATATTGCTCAATTGCCTGATGCTGATATTCATAAGTTATTAACGGCATCTTTAGAAAGAATTTTTCAGCACATTGACTTGACCTTTGATGAGATGTATCAAGTAATGCTAATCATTATGCAAGGCAGATGCAGCGATGCCATGATGGGCGCTATTTTGGCTGGCTTACGTATGAAAGGCGAATCAATCGATGAGATTACTGCCTCCGCTAGCGCCATGCGAGCATTGGCTGCTAATATCGAGCCAAAAGGTTGTGATTATCTGGTCGATATCGTCGGTACTGGTGGTGATGGTGCCAATTTATTCAATGTATCTACCGCCTCCGCTCTTGTAGCAGCAGCCGCTGGCGCGCAAGTTGCCAAACACGGTAACCGCGGTGTGTCTAGCAAATCGGGCAGCTCAGATTTACTTGAACAAGCGGGTATTAGTTTGGCACTGAAGCCTGCACAAGCAAAAGACTGTATCGAAAATCAAGGCATCGGGTTTTTGTTTGCACCCAATCATCACAGTGCCATGCGCTATGCCATCCCCGTGCGCCGCGAGCTCAAAACACGGACTATTTTTAATATTTTGGGACCGCTAACCAACCCTGCTGGAACGCCTAATTTGGTTATAGGTGTATTCAACGCTCAACTGTGCGAACCTATCGCTAAAGTGATGAAAAACTTAGGCTCGCGCCATGTGATGGTAGTCGGTGCAAAAGATGGCTTAGATGAAATCAGTCTTGCAACTTCTACTGCCGTTGCTGAGCTAAAAGATGGTGAGATATCTGTGTACGAGATGATGCCAGAAGATGCAGGTATTGAATCACAAACGCTGATCGGTCTCGATGTCGACTCTCCAGCACAAAGTCTGGAACTGATTCGTGCTGCACTATCTGGTGCCGACACTCATGACCGCTCCGTTCTAAAAGCACGTGATATGATTGCCCTCAATGCTGGCGCAGCTATTTATACAGCAGGGCTTGCCAGTAACTATCCTAACGGGGTCAGTCGAGCACAAAAAATCATTCAAAATGGTGATGCTTTGATCAAGCTTGAATCTCTAGCCAAATATACGCAGAAGCTAGCAGCCAATACCTAATTAACGCCATACTGTTGATAGCATTCGATTTACATTTAATGATAACTGGATATAAGCATGACCAATACAGACATACCCTCAGTATTACAGCGCATTGTTGCGACCAAAAAAATCGAGGTAGAAGACGCTCGTAACGCATTACCTCTCGATGAGTTGCAAGCACAAGTGGCGACAGATACTAAACCACGCCGTGGCTTTGCCACCGCTCTAAGGCCTGCAAGCAATAAAGCAAATGGTATTGGCATCATCGCTGAAATTAAAAAAGCATCTCCCTCTAAAGGCCTTATTAATCACAACTTTGCACCCGCACTGTTTGCAGAGCAATATGAGCAAGCTGGTGCCAGTTGTCTATCAGTGCTGACAGATCGCGACTACTTTCAAGGCGATGACAGCTATCTTATGCAAGCGGCTAATGCGTCTAGCCTACCGATATTGCGCAAAGACTTTATGATTGATATATATCAAATCTATCAGTCTTATCTGATGGGTGCTGATTGCGTACTGCTCATCATGGCCTGCCTCGATGACACGCAAGTAAAAGAGCTGCATGCACTCAGTATTCAGTTAGGTATGGATGTATTGATAGAAATACACACCCAATCTGAGCTTGATCGCGCACTAAAACTACCTCGTTCAGCGCATAATATTTATGGTATCAATAATCGTGATTTAAATACTTTTGACGTTGATTTACAAACCACACTCGACTTGAAAAATATTTTAATCAACGCATTGGCTGCTGACACTGATGATACCGTGCAAAAGCCACTTATCGTTACTGAGAGTGGTATCAATAGCAGCGATGATATTCGTTTGATGTTAGACAATGATATTCAGCACTTTTTAATCGGTGAGCAGTTTATGAAAACTGACCACCCTGGACAAGCGTTACAATCCTTACTTGCGGGCGCAGCAGCAGACGAGTAAAGTAACTAAATACCTTTAGCTGCGATATAGCTCGTGAGTTTACACTAGTATAGAACTAACAACGATACAGACTATTAAGTCATTCATTCATCAACCAACGATACGTTAACTTTTATGTCAAACTCTCTATTTTCAAAAGAAATGCAAGATCAGCTCAAAGAGCTAAAAGGCCAACTGAGCAAAGGTCGTGATACCAACTCGCCTGAAGGTGAAAACCAAAAGCCGACGGAGCCAGTTTCCCTGCCAACTCAAAAACAGGTCAAAAAAACAGTCAAACAGTTAGACAGTGAACATATCGATGATGATAAAGTGCTGTTTATGCAAGCGATGCATGGTGTCAATCAGCTTGAAGACAAAAACGTACGCTCGCCTGCCAGTACCACAAAGGCAAGCAAACCTGATGCAGCTACCCTATCTAAACGTGCAGCAGCTCAAGGTAGTGAGGCAAGTGATTTAGGTGCAGGCTTGTCAGATATGCAAGCGCTACTGAATCCTGTGGCCTCTGAAGCCTTTTTGTCTTATAAGCAGCCTACGCTACAAAACAAAGTATTTACCCAACTCAAACAAGGTAAGTTACGCTGGTACGACGCTGTAGATATTCATGGTTGCACCATCGAGGAAGCGCGTGAGGCAATGACTCAATTATTGAGCCAAGCGAAACAAAAGAATGAAACCATGGTAAAAATTGTCCATGGTAAAGGTTCTGAAGCCATTTTAAAAACTTGCGTGAATGGTTGGCTACGTCAACTACCAGAAGTATTGGCGTTTTGCTCTGCTCCGCCAAAAGACGGTGGTAATGGCGCAGTATTGGTACTGTTGAAAAAATCGAAAGTTGATGGTGAGTAGTAGATAGTTTTCGTTCAGTATTAAAATAAAAGGACTGCAATTGGCAGTCCTTTTTTATAATGATAAAACCTAGCTGCTTTTGATACCAAGCGATAGATATCCACTCTATTTTCATACAAACTTTTATTCAAGTGAACTTATCATGAGCATACAAACTATTGAAAACATTGAAGCGCTAAATGAACACATCACTGCTTTGATAGCTATCGAGCCCAGATTTGCACCTGTCTATGAGCAAGTTGGCATACCAAGCCTTAGACACAATACAGGTGGATTCGAACAGCTCATGAGGGCAATGGTTGGTCAGCAGTTATCTGTCGCTGCTGCTGCTAGTATCTGGCAGCGGTTGGTCGATGCAGACTTGATCAGCCCAAAAACCATTAGCGAAGCGACAGATGAGACTTTGCGAACACAAGGTTTATCTAAACAAAAAACTCGTTATATTCGTTCATTAGTCGAGCACGACATAGACTTTATAGCATTAGAAACCATGTTAGATGAAGATATCATACACACACTGACAGCCGTTACTGGTATTGGGCGTTGGACGGCTGAGATGTACTTATTATTTTCTTTAAAACGCGCAGACGTATTCGCGGTTGATGACTTAGCCATTAAAGTAGCTGCAATGCAGTTGCTAGGTTTAGCAGAGCGGCCCACACCCAAACAACTAAAAACCCTGACCCAGGACTGGTCACCGTACCGTAGTGCTGCGAGCCTATTACTATGGTCATACTATGGTTTGTTGCGTAATAAAACAGCCATTCCTTTATAAGTCTTTAGCCACTATTCGCCCTATTGCCATATAGAAAAACCAGATCTCTTTCTTATGTGCTTAAACTTACGTCTTTTTAGCACCCTAATTTCATCTTTTAGCGCTTTTATTGGATCATATTTTTTACTTTCTACTGACTCACTTTTTTGTTCATTGGCGGTTACCTCACTATGACCTTTGTTCAAATCTATAGTAGATTTTTCATCGTTATTATCATCAACAGTAGAGTCGATATGTGACGTGTTCACTATCGACTTATTACTCTCATCTGCTTTACCATTGACTTCACTATCGCTTGCAGTATGATGTTCAAGCTCAGATTGATCGACAATAAGCTGCTGAGTAGGTAAGGCATGCTCCACTTTGTATTCTGCGACCTTTTTTAATACATCGACAAATAAAGTATTTTGTTTGTCGTAGAATTCAGTAATATCAACCGCATTAACATAAGCCTGCAACTGAACGACATAGCAATCTTGACGCAACTCTAAAATATTGACCTGATTCCACTCTTGATTGGTCAAATCATGCTCTTTTATAAACGCATCCAAGTCATTTACCATTTTGAAAATCACATCAAGATCGGCGGTACGCTTAAGATATAAATGATGAAAAAAACGAAACATATCACGAGATGTAAAGTTTTCAATTTGCATTGAAGAAAAATCACCATTTGGTACGGTCACGATAGTACGCGTCAAAGTACGTACGCGTGATGAACGAATACCAATATCGATAACCGTACCTTCATAAGTACCGAACTTACAGTAATCGCCTATTCGTACGGGCGAATCTGCAACAACAACAACGCTCCCAACTAGATTTTCGATGGTTTTTTGTGCACCCAGTGCTAATGCCAAACCACCTACCCCTAACGCGGCAATACCAGTGGTCAGATCAAAGCCCAAATTACCGAAGATAACAATAATGGCAAAAATAAGTAATAGTGCTTTGACTACTTTTCGCATCAATCCTAGGATGGAGACTCGTTCAGTATGATTTTTCCTATAGCTTAAATTCACCGCACGAGTAAAGATGGCGTCAATGACTCGAAGCAACAACCAAGTGGTCGCTACCCACGACGCTATCTCTGTGAAACGATTGACTGGCTCTCGCAGTGTTACTGACACACCAGCATAGACCATCACCTCAGACAATATTAATGCCATAGTTACGACAGAAAATGGCAAAACCACCTTGTTAGGTAACGGCAAGGGCACACCGCGCACATGCGGATAGATAAACCTCAATAGATGATACAACAACCAGACCATAAGATAAGTCAATATAAAACTACTGACCGTCATAGTAAGTGCTGCGACCAAATCGGCTAACTGATAACCGAAAAGCTTCTTACCTTCTAATGAATCAATGGTATAGCGAGATACCAAAGTTGGCTCAGTGTTTGCTATCACTTCTGGTATTGAGCTGATCGTATCACTCGAAAACTGCCAATACTTCTCATCATTTTGCGACACAACTCTTTCGAGTATCAATGACAAGTTTTTATCACCAATACTAATCGTACCTACATTTTCTTGGTTCGGTGGTAATTGGTCGGTTAGATTACCCTCAGGCTCATTACTAAGCTGCAAATCTGGTTGAAAACGGCCACCTGCATCCAGTGCTTGCTTGAACTGCCGTACGATGGTGGTTGGGTTATCGGATTTCGATAAATTTAGATAGTTACTCGCCAGCAGATAGTCATCTTCGCCTAGCGCACTGATAAACCCTTGTACTGTATGCCTTGGTGTATCTCGCCCAAATGAGTCCGGGCGTAATGATTCTACTGACTCTTCACTACTGCTTTCACTCACACCAAGTGTACTAGCCTCAGCTGCAAAGGTATGAGTTGGCCATAACAAACTCAACAGCAGCGCAAGTAAAAACACCATCGCGAGTAATGGTATTTTAATCATAGAGTATGGTGAAGATAACTCAGTGCTGGGAATCAGACGATACTTGATAGACAAAACAAACCTCTTAACTTTATGGGTAGTACAACGGAAAACAATAGATTTCTGACTATGATAGCAACTATTTATAACAGCAGTGCTTTTGATTACGCATTTTTTAGCCAGTTATGTCAGTAACTGCTATCAGTTTTGTAGCATAACCTTTATCCAAGCTTTTCCCCTTTAAGCCATATAATGAATTATTCACAACTAATCATGAATAATATTCACCTTATAATGAGGAAACATTAGGTTAAAGTGGTTTATAAAACGGTCATTTTTATAGATAATAAGCATAGTTTTGCGCATGTATTGCTTTTTGTAATTTTTAACCATTTTAACGTCACAGTGGTTATTTTTTATTTCTGTACTTTTAACATGATTACTTTGGAATTGACTATGTTTTTACCACGATCTTCTTCGACTGCCTATCTTCGCTTATGTATTCTAAGCGCACTTGGCATATTTTCTTTGAATGCAACAGCAGCAACCGATTCTACTGTCGTAAGCAACAACGAAGTACCAGAAGTTGAACTCGATGAAATCGTTGTAACAGCTACCCGCACACCTACTAAAACCAGTAATATCATTGCCCAAACACGGGTTATTGATAGCGAAGAGTTGCAGCGTTATCAGGGTCAAACAGTCACTGATGTATTAAAGAATCAGCCTGGTATGAATATTAGTCAAAGTGGCGGTACCGGCACCGTTAGCAACTTTTATATGCGTGGCTATGACAGCAAGCAAGTTCTTGTAATCATTGATGGTATTCGCTACAGCTCTATTTCTACAGGCGCGCCTGCACTTAATCTATTATCTGCCGATCAAATCGACCGTATAGAAATTTTATATGGCGCATCAGGGTCTAGCATCTATGGTTCTGATGCCATGGGCGGTGTCATTCAAATTTTTACGAAAGGCAATAATATTGAACAATCTAATGTTTCAGCCACAGTCGGGTACGGTAGTAATGATCATTACCAAGTAGGTGTAACAGGACAACTAAAAAATGATACTTCTTCATTGAGCTTAGGTGTCAGTCGCAACGA
The DNA here is from genome assembly GCF_052376215.1 of Psychrobacter sp. AOP7-B1-24. Taxonomy (NCBI): domain Bacteria; kingdom Pseudomonadati; phylum Pseudomonadota; class Gammaproteobacteria; order Moraxellales; family Moraxellaceae; genus Psychrobacter; species Psychrobacter sp. AOP7-B1-24. The sequence continues at coordinate 58,047 of NZ_JBQSVL010000006.1, read as the reverse complement.
AACAGACGGTTTTAATGCAATTGCTAGCTCTAATTCTTATGATTACAATGCGGATGATGATGGGTTCGAATCTACCAATGCCAGCCTAGCATTACAACATAAGATTTCAGACAATTTAAGTGCTGGTCTCAACGCTTTATATTCTGACTCTACAACAGATATTGACTCTGCAGGCGATGCTTTTCCAAATGCTTATGCAGATCAACAAAATGGCAGCGCCAATGCTTTTATTCAATATCAAACACCATTAGCCGTCACTAAATTTAGTGTTGGACAAAGTATCGATAAATCTACGACTCACGATGCTTACTCTATCAACTATGAAGATGGTAGCCAGTTTGATACCACCCAAACACAGGTACGGTCAGAGACCAGTATTAATGCACAACCTGGTACCGTTACTATCGGTGCAGAGTGGTTGTCACAACAGTTAGACGCTTCCGATGTTTTAGATTTTTCAGGTTTTCCTGCGCCTGCCACTCTAACTGCTTATGACCCTGAAGATAGAACTGTTAAAAGTGGTTTCGTTGGCTATCAATTATCAGAGGATTATTATGACCTCCAAGCCAATTATCGCGTTGATGACAACTCGCAGTATGGTAATGAGAACACCTACAATATAGGTGCCGCTATACGACCACTAGAGGGTTTACGCATTGGTGCAAGCTATGCCACAGGGTTTCGCGCGCCAACCTTCAACGATTTGTATTATCCCGGCTATAGCAATCCAGACTTAAAGCCTGAGACTAGTAAAAATACGGAAGTGTTTGTAGAGTACAATAAAGGCAATCAGAACTCACGTCTGACAGGCTATTATACTGATGTGGATGATTTGATTAATAACGCTACTAATACTAGTGAGGCACAAATCAAAGGTTTAAGCTTAACTTCTGACTGGAGCGTTAATTCGTTTTTATTTGGTTTGGGTTATGACTATCTGGAAGCTAAAGACAAAACGACTAATAGTGCTAACTATGACAACGAGCTTGTGTACCGCCCTAAAAATAGTGGTTTAATCTATGTTGGTTATCAGCAACCTGCTTTTGATGTGCGGCTTGAAGCTAAATATACTGACGAGAGATTCTCTGATGCTGCAAATACCACCAAGTTAGATGATTACACTTTGTTAAATTTAAGTAGCTCTATTTATCTGACAAATAATCTTCGTGCTAACTTGCGCGTTGACAATATCACCGATGAAGACTATACCCTATCTAATCAATTCGGTACAGAGTACGCCACTGAAGGCACTAGCTATTTCGGCTCTCTAACCTACGACTGGTACTAAAATTATCTAGTTATTGTTACAAGAGACCATCGATTGATGGTCTTTTTTGTGGGTGACATTTTATCTGTCATCTATTACAATGACACCCTCCGAGAGGTGTTGCGCCATGACCGTAAATATTGCATTAAGAGATTAGAATCATGCAAATCATAGGTTATGTTAGGCTCGGTTAACTGTTGATTGTCCTTAACTATATAAAGTAAGGCGATTATCAGCGCAAATAACGGCACCTGCGTTTTTATTCTTTTTATCATAAATTAACCACTGATAGGAGCATATTATGGACGCAGTGTCTAACACCCCCTCTGCCCATACGATCGATCCCTCTTTCACTGACTATAAAGTCGCTGATATCAGCCTTGCTGATTACGGCCGCCGTGAAATCACCCTTGCCGAAGCCGAAATGCCTGCCCTAATGGGCTTGCGCCGTCGCTACGAAGCAGACCAGCCGCTTAAAGGCGCTAAAATTGCTGGCTGTATCCACATGACCATTCAGACTGCCGTACTTATCGAGACACTCGTCGCGCTAGGTGCTGAAGTACGCTGGACATCATGTAACATCTTCTCAACTCAAGACCATGCTGCTGCTGCTATTGCTGCTGCTGGCATCTCTGTTTATGCTTGGAAAGGCGAAACCGAAGAAGAGTATGAATGGTGCCTACGTCAGCAAGTACATGTTGGCGGCGAAGCATCAGGCCAACTTTGGGATGCTAACTTAATCTTGGATGACGGCGGTGATTTGACTGCTTTGATTCATAATGATTATGCTGAGCTTCTTGATAGCATCCATGGTATCTCAGAAGAGACGACTACTGGTGTACATCGTTTGGTTGAGATGCTTGCCAAAGGCACGCTGAAAGTACCAGCCATCAACGTTAATGATGCCGTGACTAAGTCTAAAAATGACAATAAATACGGCTGTCGTCATAGCTTAAATGATGCGATCAAACGCGCAACTGACATGTTCCTTGCTGGTCGCCGCGCCTTGGTTGTTGGTTATGGCGATGTGGGTAAAGGCTCTACACAAAGCTTACGCCAAGAAGGCATGATCGTACGTGTTTCAGAAGTTGATCCTATCTGTGCCATGCAGGCCTGTATGGATGGCTTTGAAGTATTATCTCCTTACATTAATGGTGACAACACTGGCGGTGCAGAAAACATCAACACCCGCTTGCTTGAAGATACCGACTTGATTGTTACCACTACTGGTAACTACCATGTTTGTGACAAACATATGCTAGCAGCCCTTAAGCCTGGCGCTGTTGTATGTAACATTGGTCACTTTGACACCGAAATCGACACTCAGTTCATGCGTGACAACTGGCGCTGGGTCGAGATCAAACCACAAGTTCATCAAATCTTCCGCTCAGATGACGAAAACGATTATTTGATTTTACTTGCCGAAGGTCGCCTCGTAAACCTAGGTAACGCGACTGGTCACCCATCACGCGTGATGGACGGCTCGTTTGCTAATCAGGTATTGGCTCAAATGTACTTGTTCGAAGAAAAATTCGCTGACTTGCCAGATGACAAGCGTACTGACAACTTATATGTAAAAGTACTGCCTAAAAAGCTAGACGAAGAAGTCGCTGCTGCGATGGTTGCAGGCTTCAATGGTACTTTAACTAAGCTCACTGAAAAGCAAGCAGAGTACTTAGGCGTATCTGTCGAAGGTCCTTTCAAGCCTGACGCTTATAAATACTAAAAGGAGCAAGACTGTGAGTAAGCCTGCTTTTTCCTTTGAGTTTTTTCCGGCTAAAACTGAGCAAGGACACGAAAAACTGCTCAGTACTTATGATGAGCTGAATAAATTATCACCTACCTATTTTTCGGTGACTTATGGTGCGGGCGGTTCAACTCGTAACCGTACCTTAGACATTGTGCAAGCATTATGTGCTCGCGGTGATACCCCTATTGCGCCGCATATGTCTTGTATTGGTGATGATAAAAGTGAAATCGCTGAATTATTAGAGCTTTATAAGGGCTTAGGCATCAATCGTTTGGTAGCACTCCGTGGCGACTTACCCTCAGGTCAGGTTGGTATGGGTGAGCTGCCATTTGCACTAGACTTAGTCAAGTTTATTCGTGAGCATTCAGGCGATCATTTTCATATCGAGGTGGCCGCTTATCCTGAAATGCATCCACAAGCTCGCAGCTTTGCCTTTGATATCGATAACTTGGTTAACAAGTTCCAAGCGGGTGCAGATACTGCGATTACGCAATTCTTCTATAACGCTGATAGCTATTTATTTTTGCGAGATGCGTTAGAAAAGCGTGGTATTGATACCGTTGCTAAGCCCTTGGTTGCTGGTATCATGCCGATCACCAACTCTAGCAACTTGCTACGTTTTGCTGATAGCTGTGGTACTGATATTCCGCGTTATGTGCGTAAGCAGTTGACGGACTTCGGTGATGATCGCAAGGCCATTCGTGATTTTGGCTTTGATGTCGTTTATCGCTTATGTGAACGTCTTATTAGCGAGGGAGTACCAGCCATGCATTTTTATAGCATGAATAAGGTTGAGCCTAACAAGCGTTTGGTTGAAGCCTTAGGATTAACAGCATAACCCTTTCTCGAACTTATTGATTAATGACTGGTGCTCTTTGGAGCGCCAGTTTTTTATTGTTAGACTTTCAAATACCTGTCCTATATTTCATACAATGCATCGAATTTATCGATTATTGTTTCATTAAAAATTCAATGCTATATCTCGTAACCTCTAAAATAGTTACCTTTCTTAAGAAAAATCCTCATAAAAAAAATGCCTTTACCGTTACCAAATGATATTCTATTCAATTAGGGCGTGTTGAACATTCAAATGTGGTGCTGGCAGTGACTATTTTTTAGACAATATGCAGTGAAATTTTTGATGCCTAGTCATTCTAGGTTAAACAATTTCGCCATATATTGGCAAAAAAGAGTACTGCCCCAAAGGGCTGATACTAAAATCACCCCAAACGTTGTTGCAAGCCTAGCTAAGGTCTCGACATTATCGTCGGCTTACGCCTAGTTTGGTGCAATTTTAGCGATCAGCAGCCCTAATATTTGAATGTTCAACACGCCCTAATATCAATTTAATTATAGGAATAAAAAACCTGTGAGACGTTTTTTTTATACCATTAACACTAATACTGATAATATTCTCTCTCTACCTAAATTACATACCTTACCCTTAGGCAGCGAGATCGAATTACCAGAGAATATCGTGCATCATTGGTGCCGCGTATTACGGGCAAATGTTGGTGAAAAAGGTGTATTATTTGATGGCTTTGGTGGCGAATATCAGGTACAACTAGAAAATATAAATAAAAAATCAGCGACGGCTACCTTATTGATGCAGCTATCTGATGATAAAGCTGCACCTATTTTTAGTAAAATCGGTCTGGTCATGAGTCGCGGTGAACGCATGGACTATGCGATTCAAAAATCAACAGAGCTTGGCGTCACTGCTATCCAGTTATTAAGTAGTCATCATGGTGAGGTCAATCTAAAACCTGCACAAGTTGGGAAAAAACTGGCTCATTGGCAGCAAGTGGCTATAGCGGCTTGCGAACAGTGCGGACTCAATCGTCCACCACTTATTTTGTCACCTATCTCTATTAATGACTGGTTATACAACCCAGCAGACACCGTCGTTAGCCCTATAGTAGCTGATCTCAGTCAAGATTCTTATTACCAAGTACTACAGCAGCCAGCCGACTTACGTATGCAGTTGAGCGTACCAAAAAAAGGACAGCCCGCGATGCCTGAGTCACTGTTAGCCACCCTGGCACAATCAGCGCCTTATATTGAGCTACTCATTGGCCCTGAAGGAGGACTCAGCGACGATGAACGTCAAAAAGCAGCAGAAATTGGTTTTCAACCTTGGCAAATCGGTAAAAGGGTTTTGCGTACTGAAACTGCACCAGTGGTTGCATTAGCAACCTTACATGCTTTGAGCTATTAATTATCAAATACTAAATAGTGTTGAATATTCAGCACGACTAAAACAGGTAAACTTATCTAGGACATATTTGATACTGCAGCTATGGCACTGATGAAGACTATTTTTTAGACCCTTTGACGTTAAAAATAGTAAATTTAGTTATTCTAAGTGTCTATGTCTAACCATAAAATGGTAAAAAGAGTGCTTTCTCTACGAGTTGGTACTAAAACTGCTCCACATTAGTTATAAAGTTCGCTACGGCACGAGCATTAGCATTATTTTACGCCTTGCTTGGAGCCGTATTAGTAAGCAGCAGTGCTTATTTGGGAATATCAAACACACCCTATTATTTTATTTTGCCATTATGAGTCCAATTATGACTAATGCCACTGCCATTCCAGTCTCAGATAAACAGCAAATACTGGCACAGTTATGCGAGCAACTTGATGACGCTATCTTTATTTTAGATGCCAACTTGTGCTATTTATCGGTTAATGCCTGTTATGAAATGACGATTGGCTATAATGAGTCTTTTTTGCTTGGACGACCGCTTGGTATTTATGCGGCAAAATTTTTATCAGCAGATGAAAGGTCGATTTTAGCGGATATCACTAGCCACCTAAACAGTAGTGGCTTTTATGAAAAACACTTTGCAATGGCAAATCGATATGGGCAAGTCATTGATTGCCATATGACTTATCGTAAGATATGTATCGAGCAGACTGTGTACTACGTAGGTATGGTTCGTGATATGTCAGCAGCTATTAAAGATCAAAAAAAAGTGGCTCATTTACTCAATTATAATCAGGTCACAGGCCTACCCAACCGTAAAGTGTTTTTGAGTAAAACCAATGATTTATTATTAGATACTTACCAAGAAATCGCTATTGTACGTTTGAATATTGATCGTTATCGTAGCCTCGCAAGCCTACTAGGCCCTGATGGCATTAATACGTTGATAAAAAGCTTTGTCACGCGTATTAAAAACCTTCAACTGGATTATCTGACCTGTTTTTCCCATTTTGGTGGTGATGATTTTGTCTTGGTATTCGAATGCCCTGATGCCAATATAGTACGTCAGCAGCTAGACAGCTTAATGCAAATATGTGAACGCCCTTTCTCCTCAGACAAAACAGAGGCAAATATATACTGCCATATTTCCGTTGGTGCCAGTTACTTTCCCAAAGATGATGATGAATTGACTGGATTATTGGCCAAGGCTGAAAAAGCGCTGCATTATGTCAAAAAACAAGGTGGAGAAGATATCTGCTGGTATGACACATCGATTGATGAAGCCACTATCGGCAACTGGCAGTTAGAATCTGAGCTTAGAACTGCAGCTGCTGAAGGTCAGTTTATTCCTTATTACCAACCAAAATTTGAGTTAGCTACTGGTATTATCACAGGCTTTGAGGCTTTAGTACGCTGGCAACATCCGACTCGCGGACTACTGCGTCCAATACATTTCATCGATGCTATTATCACTCATAAATTATCATTTGAACTATTCTCACAAATGGCGGTTCAAATCGCCAAGCAACTGTCTATTTGGCAAGAGCAAGGTTTTTGTCAACATATCTGCATCAATGCTGACGCCACTGAATTTAGCCATCCTAACTTTTTTAAGATGGTACGCAATCTTCTTATACAACATAATATTTCTGCGACGCAATTACATATTGAAGTAACTGAATCTTCTCTAATCCAACGCCATAGTAAAGTAAAAAAACAACTGGGTTTACTCAAAGAACTGGGGATATACCTTGCCCTAGATGACTTTGGTACTGGTTATGCCTCCTTGAGCTATCTACAAGAATATCCATTTGATTTTATTAAAGTTGACAAAAGCTTTATCTCTGATATTGATAACAATCAAACTCAATACGCCATCGTAAAAGCCATTCTAGATTTGGGTACGGCGCTTGATATGCAAATCATCGCTGAAGGCATCGAGACCGAACAGCAGCGTGATGTACTGTTATCAATGGGCTGTAAACAAGGTCAGGGTTATTGGCTGAGTAGACCTGTGGCAGCTGATGCTGCAACCAAAATGTTGATTGAGCAGTACCGTACTCATTAACGCCTATTCGATTATGACTTAATATTACTAATATTTTCATCTGCTTATTTGCCTCAACTTTTGATGCCTAGCTTTGATTGTATAACCGATGCAAGGTAGGTTCATGACTTATCAGTGCTGTCACCAAACTTGTATAATTTCCCATGAACGCCTATCTTTTATAGTGAATTTGTCAGGTCTTATTGAGACTTCAGTTGACTCTGGCAATCATTATTCTTTTCAATACGATTTTATATAATCAACAACTCAGTCCATCTACGTTATTGCCTAGCATTTGTTTAGGCACGTTAGATTGAAATAGCCACACCTGTACGGCGTCGGACGGTGCAGTTAGATGACTATTCTTGACTTTGCTTGATTACATTCCAAAAAGGACAGGAAGTTATGCAATATAAAGCGCCCTTACGTGATATTCAATTCGTGATGCATGAGTTACTTGACAGTGAAAGCCACTATAAAACCTTACCAGCCTTTCAAGAAGCTGATCGTGAGTTGATGGATAGTCTGTTCGAGATGGCTGCAAGCTTTGCTGAAAATGAACTATCACCATTGAACCAAAGCGGTGATGCTGAAGGCTGTAAGTTCGATAACGGTACTGTCACTACACCAAAAGGTTTTAAAGAAGCTTATACAGCGTTTTGTGAGCTCGGCTTCCCTGCTTTGTCTGCTGAAGAAGACTTCGGTGGGCAAAACATGCCTTTTTCATTGTCTACTGTCATTAATGAAATGGTGGGTACAGCCAACTGGTCATTCTCTATGTATCCTGGCCTATCGCATGGTGCCATTCAAACCATCGAACACCATGGTACTGACGCTCAAAAACAAACCTATTTAGAAAAAATGGTCACTGGCGAATGGTCAGGCACCATGTGCCTTACTGAGGCCCACGCCGGTTCGGATTTAGGGATTATTCGTACCAAAGCTGAGCCTAAGGAAGATGGCAGCTATAGTATCACTGGTCAGAAAATTTTTATCTCTGCAGGTGAGCATGATCTGACTAGCAACATCATTCACATTGTCTTAGCCCGTCTACCAGGCGCGCCTGCTGGCACCAAAGGTATCTCATTATTTATCGTTCCTAAAGTAACGGTCAATGAAGATGGTAGTTTAGGCGAAGGTAATAATGTCGTTTGCGGCTCTATCGAGCATAAAATGGGTATCAAAGCTTCTGCCACTTGTGTCATGAACTTTGATGGTGCAACAGGTTATCTGATTGGCCCAGAAAACCGTGGTCTACAGTGTATGTTTACCTTTATGAATGTGGCACGTATCGGTACTGCCGTTCAAGGTTTAACAGCTGCAGAGTATGCATTCCAAGGCTCATTGACTTATGCAAAAGACCGCTTAGCAATGCGTTCGTTATCAGGTGTTAAAGCACCAAAGAAAGCAGCTGACCCTATCATTGTACATCCAGCTGTTCGTAACATGCTATTGACCGAAAAAGCCTTTGCAGAAGGTGGTCGTGCCCTAGTCTATTACCTCTCACACTTTGCTGATGTTGTCGCAAAAGGCGAAGGTGAAGATCTTAAGTTTGCTGACCAAATGTTGTCACTACTGACACCAATTGCTAAAGCATTCCTGACAGAAACTGGTCTAGAAGCGGCCAATCATGGCGTGCAGGTATATGGTGGTCATGGCTTTATCAGCGAATGGGGTATGGAACAAAACGTACGTGATACACGCATCTCTTGCTTATACGAAGGAACAACAGAAATTCAAGCACTTGATTTGCTTGGTCGTAAAGTATTGGGCTCACAGGGCAAACTACTTGCCAACTTTGTCAACATCATTCAAAAATTCTGTGACGAAAACAAAGAAAATGATGAGATGGGTCAATTCATTCGCCCACTTGCCAAACACCTTAAAGAATGGGGCGACCTCACTGCACGTATTGGCATGCAAGCAACTGAAAACCCTGATGCGGTCGGCGGCGCTGCTGTTGACTACATGTACTTCAGTGGCTATGTCACTCTAGCCTATTTATGGGCTCGTATGGCATTAATCGCCCAGACCGCTATTGCTGAGGGCACTAGCGAAAAAGCATTCTACGATGCTAAAGTCAAAACTGCTCAGTTCTACTTTGCTAAGCTGTTGCCACGTACCACTACCCACGTACAACGTATCGGCACTGGTGTAGAGCCATACATGAGCATGGATGTTGATCAGTTCGCCTTTTAATTAAAGCGCTAAAAGTCATACTAATATACTCTTGAGCGGCAATATACTTCGGTATGTTGCCGCTTTATTTTTGCATACGTTTGTGATGACCCTTAACATATAGTCAGAGAAGTCTAAAACAGCTACAAGGCAGCCGACCGCAAATTGTACATATAGTACCTCTAGGGAGGGTAACACCGTAGCGGTTTAGTATGGTCAAAGTATTTTTAAATCGCTACAGTGCTGCTGGGATAAATTTTTCGCAGCCTCTGTGAATACAGCAAGCAAGTAAAGTTTGTACCAGTAGCACCATAATACAATCGTATCGGTTTTATGTTTTTTTGACTATAGTTCGCGGACTATAGATCAACAGGACTTAGTCAGCAGTGACTGTCTGCAAATACCGACCCATCTATCTTTCCACATAACAAGCATCACTGCGATGCCTCTCAGTACTTCAATAGTCGTTGCTAACTTTTAGTGCACGCACGATTCACGAACAAATACACTTGCGCGCAAGCTTATTTGTTAAACTTTGATTATGAGTGAATCAAGTTAAATCAGAAAAACAAATTATTATCTTATCAATTTTATTTATTTGACCAAAGGAATGTTTATGGCTGTTTATAATGCCCCTCTTAATGATATGCGTTTCATTCTAAATGACGTATTTAAAGCATCAGAATTTTGGCAAAACAACGAAAACTTAGCTCATGTTGACATTGAAACCGTTGATATGGTCTTAGAAGAAATGGCAAAACTGTCAAAAAACATTTTATTGCCTATTAATCGTAGCGGTGATGAAGAAGGCGCAACCTTTCACGGTGATGGCGTGGTCACGACGCCAACTGGATTTAAAGAGGCTTACAAACAGTTTGCCGAATCAGGTTGGGTTGGCTTAAGCGGTAATGCTGAATACGGTGGTCAAGGTTTTCCCAAAATGGTCACTATGTTGACTGAAGAAATGGTTTTCACTGCCAACCAATCGTTTGCGCTTTATCCAAACCTGACCGTTGGTGCCACACTTTGCCTAAACGCAGCCGCTTCTGAAGAACAAAAACAGACTTATCTAGAAAAAATGTATAACGGTGAATGGGCTGGTACCATGTGCTTAACTGAGCCACATGCTGGTACTGACCTAGGTATTATCAAAACCAAAGCTGTGCCTAACGATGACGGTAGCTATGATATCTCTGGTACCAAAATCTTTATTACTGGTGGCGAGCATGACCTAACTGACAACATCATACACTTAGTATTGGCAAAAACCCCTAATGCACCGGAAGGTTCAAAAGGCATCTCACTATTTGTGGTACCAAAATTCTTGGTCAATGACGATGGTAGTTTAGGCGAGCGCAATACATTGGCAGTTGGTTCTATCGAACACAAAATGGGTATCAAAGCATCGGCCACTTGTGTCATGAACTTTGATAGCGCAAAAGGCTGGATGGTGGGTGCAGAAAACACTGGTCTGTCTTCAATGTTCATTATGATGAATTATGAGCGCGTAACGATGGGTTTACAAGGACTCGGCGGTTCTGAACTTGCTTATCAAAACGCTGCTTTATATGCCAATGACCGTGGTCAAGGCCGCAGCGATACACAAATTCAAAGCCCAGAGAAACCAGCTGATGCCATCATCCATCATGCTGATGTGCGCCGTATGCTCTTAAATGCTAAAGCCAACACTGAAGCGTCACGCTGCTTTGCGATGTACGTGGCCAAAAATCTTGATGAAGAAAAATTTAGTACCGATCCTGATTCAGCAAAAGCCGCTGCTGCTCGTGTTGCATTACTAACACCCGTTGCGAAAGCATTTTTGACAGATAAAGCGCTAGAGGCCACTGTAGATTGCCAGCAGGTATTTGGTGGTCACGGCTATATCCGCGAATGGGGTATGGAACAAATCGTTCGTGATACGCGTATCGCCCAGATCTACGAAGGCACAAATGGTATTCAAGCACTTGATTTATTAGGTCGTAAAGTGGCTCGCAATAATGGCAAATATATCACTCACTTCTTAGGTGAGATTCGTGACTTTGTCAATAATATGCAAGCAGATCATGGTATCAAACAAGCGACGCTAGACGCAGCAGATACAATCGAAGCGTTAACCACGACTGTACTTAGCAATATTAGCGATCGTAAAAGTGAAATTAATGGCTGTGCCGTTGATTATATGCATGCCTTTGGTTATCTAGCTTACTCGTACATGTTTGCTTTAATGGTCGAAGCGGCTAACGGTAAAGAAGGTGGTTTTTACACCAACAAAGCCAAGCTTGCAGACTATTTCGTGGGGCGTATCTTGCCACGTATCAATGCTCATGCACAGATGGTCAAAGCTGGTAGTGATCCGATGATGAATTTTGATCTTGACTACTTTGATGTACCCGCCAGCTAAGTTATTATCATAGATAATATTCAAAAAAAAGGACAGCCATATAAGCTGTCCTTTTTTTTGCCAAAATAACTCTCATCATAATTTCTAACAAAATAATTGACTATCAATATGTGACTAAGATAAAAATAACGTACAATAAATCGTCGTTCGCATTAAATAAAAGTCTGATTAAATCTTTATAAATCATACTTATTTTGATCAATTATATGATAAAAACTACTAAAACAATCATAACAAAAGGTACGACGTGTCAGAAATGAAACATATTCTACAGCAAATTACGGCCTTGAGTGATGTACCTGATCCCTCAGTATTAAAGCGCCTAATAGATGCACTACGGGTAGGTGATAAAGAACCTGCACTGGCCAACGAAAATATTCAGTCCCTTATTGATATCCTGCGCCAACATCCAGAATATGCTGATGGGCTCTCTAGCTTTGTCCTCAAGATCATCATTCAGTATCGCCAAATTGCACTATATACCGACACTGGTATCATGTCAGACCAAGGGTTTTTCAATAGCTTACGCCGTTTAATCGGTCATCGTATTTTGCCGATATTACCGCAAGAAGACTCCGTGGTTGAATTGGTCGGCTATTTGTTCAATAAAAGCACTGATGAGCGCTGGCTCGCTAATATTAAAGAAGAGAAATGGGACGAATTGGTAGAGGTACTAAAAGTCGAAGAGAAGCATTTAGACTTAGTCGCCAATGTGAAAAACAGTATTTTAAACGCTATTATTATTTTATCTTATCGCATCAGTGGTATTGGTTTGCATCCTGATTTGATGGACTCTTACCCACAGATGCTGAATTACTCAGCGGCATTTGTTGCGCAGAACCAAGAAGCGGTACTATTCGTCAATGAATATAGACAAGCACATGAGCTTGATACCTTAACAGATATTACTCCCGAGCAAGCCGTTGATCCGGCGCCTTTGTTGGTAATGATTGAGCAGTGCGAAGATATCGTTGCCACGGTACGCAAACGTATTTATAAAACAGGTATCTCAATTCGTTTGACTAATATGATGCTACGCTTAGATCAAAGCTTACAACGTATGCGTGTCTTAACAGAGCTAGTGACAAATGATGATCAAAAGCGTGATCGCGCTGTGATTGATCTGATACAAACACTGATTAAGACTGCCAATCGCCGCTATAGCATTGGTTATTTGATTAATAACAATACTAAGCTGCTCTCTCGTAAAGTCACTGAAAATGCCAGCCGTGTTGGTGAGCATTACATCAGTACCGATAGAGTCGGCTATCGAAAAATGTTTAAAAAAGCCTCTATTGGTGGCTTCATGATTGCGTTTATGGCTACTATTAAAATACTAGCCTATCAGTTGGCGCTTGCTCCAATGGGACGTGCCTTTGTCAATAGCATGATTTATGGACTGGGTTTCGTCTTTATCCATGTCATCCGCGGTACTGTCGCGACCAAACAGCCAGCTATGACTGCAGCTGCTATTGCTTCTACCATATCTGAAAGCTCAGGTAAAAAATCCCACCAATTGACCAAGCTATCAGAATTAGTCGTCGATATTCTACGTACTCAGTTTATTGCCATCATGGGTAACGTGATGCTAGCAGTGCCTGTCGCTCTTCTCATCTCATTTGCATGGCTACAGTATACAGGCGTACCGATGATTGACACTGAAAAAGCGGAACATTTGCTCCATGATCTTGATCCTTTTCAGTCACTAGCACTCCCCCATGCTGCCATCGCTGGTGTGTATTTATTTCTAGCAGGTTTGATAGCTGGTTACTACGATAATTTGGCCGTTTACAACAATGTAGGTGCACGTATTCAACGTCATAAACTCCTCAAGTTTATACTACCCAAGACATGGCTCACTCGTTTAGGGGGCTTTGTAGAAGCCAATCTCGGTGCCATTATGGGTAATTTCTTGTTCGGGGTATTCTTAGGCAGTACAGCAACGATTGGCTATATTTTCGGACTACCCATCGATATTCGCCATATTGCATTTGCCTCGGCGAATTTGGCACATGGTTTATTTAATATATCCGCTGATGATATGAGTTGGAGCATTATTTTAATATCGATACTTGGCGTCGCACTTATCGGTATCGTCAACCTGCTAGTGAGTTTTTCCTTAGCACTGTTTGTCGCGCTACGCTCTAAAGAAGTGAAATTTTTTGAATGGAGTCGTTTGACTAAACTGGTCTTTGGTCACATCATTAGTCACCCTTCTGACTTCTTTTGGCCACGTGACAAACCAATGAAGTACGCACGTATCGATAGTCAAGGGCATATGATATTTGACGATACCTCAGCGCAGAGAAATGGCAAAACATTACCCAGTAATTATGTCGTACGACGCTTGTCTGATGTCAGGATCTTACCTGAGTCCAAGCAAGGTAATTCCCAGCATCCTCAAACAAACACTGATATATACTATGATAATCAACCTGGGGGCGACCACGCACAAGCTCACGCTCCTTCTCACAATACTGTTGACCTTGACGATAGTTTGATGGATGAAGAGCTCAATAGTGTGCCCTATACTGACGATATTCAATATAATCAAACACCAAATGATTTTGATAGTGATAATAACCATGCGGAATCTTCTGTGAGCGATACCAAAACATCGTTACCAAAGCCTAAAAAACCACCAAACCTGCCCAGTTAATATTGCAGATGTGGTGGTTTTGGACTTGGTCAGCTGTTGGTATTAAAGTTATTTACTATACGATTTAGCAAGGTCATTTCCCAACTCTGACACTGACACCAAAAAGCCGAGCGTATTTGAGTATGCCTATAGCAAATTCAAATACGCTCGGCTCCCTAGTGAATTTTCAAGATTTGCCATAAGCTAATGGTTTACGTTAGTGGCGTAACTTCATTCTTTAGGTATACTAAACTTACCTGATATCGTAACAACAATCCAAAAAATAATACTGACCGCCGAAAGTCCTATCAGCACGGATGGTGTATAAGTGACAAACCATAATTCGAGCGCACCAATCGTTAGAAAAGCACTGATAGTACCTATAAAAAATAAAATCAGATACTTAAAAAGAGAATTAATTCTAAAATTAAAACGTTTTAAAATGACTCCAACTATTATGGCGACCAAAGCAAATACAACAGTTAATAGCAAAGTTGCTACCACTGCTGTAAAAATTTTAACCGGCGCCTTCATAAAAAATGCCGCTAATACTAACAACGACATCACTAACATACTAACCATCATTATGACACCTACAAAATGACTTATCATAAACTCATTTTTCTTAGGCATTCTTACCGTAATGAAAGGTGCCTTACTAATGTTGGTGTGCTCATTATTCATGTAGAATCCAGTGGTGCATTAAAATTATGCTCAGGAGATAGAGTAAAAGTAAAAGCCAAATAAAAACACCATAAAAAGCTGTGGTCAGCAGAACGACTAATGTAAGATGGCAAGTTTCAATTCATTGATGATCACCCCTTAAGCTACCAAGGATGTCATTTTTAAATAGATAATAGAATACGATTGGCAAATGCTCAAAGTGAGGTGCTAGAAAATAAATTGGGTAAATTAGTAACCTTGTTCGTTTAGTTCCCTATATTTATAAGTACTGTTTGACTCCCTATACAAGTATTGATCTGCCAGATAGAACCTCAACGTATATAGGCTGTTCATATAATTCAAGGCTATTGATATCATGCACTACTTCAGCGTTTCTACTCTTGTGAAAGGTGAAAGTTGCAAACTTTCCAACCTCATCGTCTTGAAAACCTATGGTCAAATTAACGCTCTCTAAAGGGAAGTCTATAAGCCATTTTTTCTTAAATTTGTTAGAAAATATGATGGACTGGATGAACGGGTCTTGGTCTGTAAAATCTTCTATATGAAACCTATTAGTCGAAACTTCATAACCCGAAAAATCGGTAAACTCTTTTTCAATCTCATATTTTTCACTTAAACAGCGAGTATAGCTTGAAGGGAATATTTTTTCTAGAAAAATGCAGTCACCTATCGGCAAAAACCCTTCTTTTAAGATAAGACCTAACTCCTTATCTAATGTACCTTCTCGTATTTCACTTTCGTTAACATCTAGAAACTCTTTCATTATTAGATTGGTGTAAATCATAGCTTTCCCCTAAATCTCTTATTAATCCAGTGCAGGCGCTATTAATAATATAAAAATTATCAGTAAATCTTTTTTTATACTTATTGATTTGAAGTAAGGATCGTAAATTAGGGTATACCCCAAGGAAACCGCCGAACAAGCCCCTTAATTGATTTAAAGAACCACTCAAAACAGACTCTATTTTCAGAACTGCTTTAAACAAACCACTTATCTAATCTTACATACCACTTTCAGTTACAACCCTCATTATGAACTCGGACACTGCGCGCTTGACGCTATTACCTGACCGTCACCCAATCTATAAGCCAATAGACAATTGCCCCACACACAACCGCCATCGAGCGCCCTCGCATATGGCAAGTCAATCTCACCTTTTAGCGCAGCCCAATGACCAAATAATATCTTGCGCGTACGCGGTACTTGCCACTCAAACCATGGCAAAAAACCTTCAGGCATCAACTCATCTAAACCTGCTGAAAAACCAAACTCAAGCGTGCCATCCTGTTTACATAGACGCATACGCGTAAAATAGTTAGTGATAGCCCGCATTTTAGTAAAACCATTAATATCTGGCTGCCAATCATCAGCTGATTTGCGATACAAATTCGGTAATAAGCGATCAAGCTGCCATAAACTGCTTTGTAATTGCGCTTCTACTTGTTGTGCATAGCCTGCTGCTTCATCGATACTCCAATGCGGTGGAATACCGGCATGAACCAGCACTGTCTGCTCATCAGGATAAGCCAATAGTGGCTGATGCCGCAACCACTCCATTAACTCATCGCAATCAGCAGCAGCAAAAACTGGTGCGGTCTTGTCTTTCTTTTTAAGTTTTGCCGCACCGCGCCATACCGCCAATAAATTAATATCATGATTACCAAGTACGGTAGCTGCAGCACCTT
Source organism: Psychrobacter sp. AOP7-B1-24 (assembly GCF_052376215.1). Lineage (NCBI taxonomy): Bacteria > Pseudomonadati > Pseudomonadota > Gammaproteobacteria > Moraxellales > Moraxellaceae > Psychrobacter > Psychrobacter sp. AOP7-B1-24. The sequence continues at coordinate 41,187 of NZ_JBQSVL010000006.1, read as the reverse complement.
GCTCACAGAGTACTTTAACATCACGTAAAACACTCAATGAATCCTCACCACGCGCTACCAAGTCACCTGCAAACCACAATTTATCTTGTGCTGGATCAAAATCTAAAGTTTCTAGCAACTTAAGATAAGCAGCATAGCAACCTTGCAGATCTCCAATGACATACTGATGGCGAAAACTCATGGTACCTCTATGCTTTTAGATATGAATTTATATAAAAGCACTCTTAAGTGAGTGCTCTTAGCTTGAATCATTTTATGTGAATACTATTGAGAAATGATCGGCTGCGAGTCAATCAACAAAAAGTTAAATCAACCTTCTACGTTGCGCGCCTGATTGCTCAAATTGACAAAATCTTTCACACTTAAGACTTCAGGGCGTGCCTGCGGATCGATACCGCAAGCTGCAAAATCGTCTTCACTCAGTGTTGGTAATAACGCTGATTTTTTGAAGATAGCACGTAGCGTCTTGCGGCGATGGTTGAAAGTTTCGCGTACGACAATCGCAAAGTATTCTTCATCTTCCGCTACGATTGGTTTGTTGATATGTGGCGTCAAACGAAATACAGCACTGGTGACTTTTGGCGGTGGATTAAAAGCACCGCGTGGTACGGTCAATAGATAATCTGTGTCACAATGGTATTGCATAATGACTGATAAGCGACCATAAGTTTTGCTGCCCACATCAGCCGTGATGCGCTCGACCACTTCTTTTTGCAACATAAAATGCATGTCTTGAATCACATCAGCATAGCTGAGTAGATGGAAAAGTATCGGGGTAGAGATATTATATGGCAGGTTGCCGACCACACGTAGCTTGCCGCGCTCAGGACTATACAGCTCACGATAGTCTACATGCATCGCGTTGTCTTTAATAATCTCAAAATTCGGATGACTGTTGGCACCAATACGAATACGCAAACTGTCTGCCAAATCACGATCTAACTCTACTACGGTCATCGCGTCGACTTCTGCCAATAACGGCTCGGTTAACGCGCCCATTCCTGGTCCAATCTCGATTAGGTTGTCATCACGCTCTAGACGAATACTTTCAACGATTTCGCGAATGACGCTGCCATCATGCAAGAAGTTTTGACCAAAGCGCTTACGCGGTTGGTGTTTAACAGCACGTAGGCTGCTAGAAATAGATTGAGCATCAAACGGAGTTTTGGACATAGAAAAGTCTTAATGTATAAAAGATAAATGGGCAATAATGGCAACAATATGCCAATCATATAATGACGAATTATACCACAGCTCAGAATTAGGCTGTATTATTGAAAAATTATTATCGATAAGATACTCATACTTTATCGCAATAAATACAGTGACGTTTTCTACCCAATGTCATTTGTTATAACGCTCGTTATCTGAATTACCCGATAAGTTAATCCAGTCAACACGATAGCACTCTAAATTGTCTAGTTACTCATGATAGAAAACGCGTATAGGATGAAAGACAATCTACCAATTAGATTCCTGAAAAAATTTAAGTAGTGCTTAGTTTATCTTAGAGCCCTATTATTGTAAGATAAATTTAATTGGAGGATGTAAAAATGGCGATCATTTGGATGATAGCTGGTGGTGCTGTTGTTTATATAATATTTGCCCTGAAGAAATATCAAGATGCAAATGAGGTTGGTTTGAGATCAATGTCTGAATGGTTAGGTGTTTTAGAACATAGTAATGCAAAGCAAAGGGAAAAAATGTCACACAGTTTGATTCTATTTGCTGGAAAAAGTCTAGAGCAACAAGGAATTTTGCCTAAGAACGGGTTGAGAAATGCAATAATCCTAAATAGGGAGGTATCTAAAACAAATTTTATTATGTTAGTAGGTGAAGAAGCTGCTAATTTAGACTCGTTTGACATTGAATATAGAGAAAGAGCCTTGGATGCAACTATTGCGAGAGACTATTTTTCATATTGTCTTACGTTGATTTTAGCTAAACGTGGTGCAGAGGCAATAGCTATGCTAGCTTTTAAATCTCGTTATCCACTTTGATAGCCTTTCAATTGAAAAACATTCGATTAAAATAGTGATGTTTTTAAGCATAATGATGTACTACACTTAAAACGATAAGGTTTATTTATGGAAATATTGGGGATAGTTGCCATTTTTGTAGTTATATATCTTTGGTTTCGGTATAAATTCAACAATTCCCGCAATAAGAAATATAAGTTTTTCAATATTATTGTCTATACAGCAAACTTCTTAGCTAAAAACCCAAAAGAATTGGCTATAACTATTGACGATGTTTCTTATACGGAGCTATTAGAATTTGTTAACGAAAACCCTTCTATAATTATGGAGCTCAAGCAGATTGATAACTCAGCTATATCTTTTGATGTCGTTATAGAAGGTAAAAGATATGGAGTTATCGGCCGAAATTACATTATGAACCAGCTATCATTTATGGCAAGGGCTTTGTAATTAAAAAATATGTAAAGGCTGTTTATGCTTATTTGAATCTTAGTAGGATTGTCCTATAAGTCTCCAGACAACTCAAACCATTGCTATTATTGTTCTATAGACGTATATTTTATATCTAACTAGAGAGTAAAGCAAATCACCTTATTTTTAGCCATAGGTATACCCCAAGGGAACCAGCTATTTCACTCTTCAAACCCATGAATAGACCACTTAAAATAGGTCCTATTTAATGGTTTATAAATAGGACCTATTGACGGTAACCTCATCCAACACTGCGTAAAAAATCTTGTTAAGGTACCGACTTATACAAGAGGTTTTTCAATAAGTGATTTATCCGCCATCTCATTTGCCATCAGCAGCGCTTGATATAAGCTAGTAGCACTCGCCCCGCCTTGCCCTGCCAAATCAAGCGCTGTTCCGTGATCAACCGAGGTACGAATATAAGGCAGCCCTAAGGTCAAATTAACCGTATCACCAAAGCCGTGTGATTTGAGCACTGGCAACCCTTGGTCATGATACATAGCAATCACTGCATCGCATTTTGCTAGATGTCTTGGGGTAAATAACGTATCCGCTGGCATCGCCTCTGATATGTCTACGCCTGCATCGATGAATTCTTGCAATACTGGATTGATAATATCAATCTCCTCAACACCTAAATGGCCGCCCTCGCCCGCATGTGGATTGAGGCCGCATACTAAGATACGCGGATGCGTTAAGCCAAATTTTGCTTTCATCTCATCAATGACAATCTGCACCGTTTGGCGTACATTGTCAGATGTGATTGCAGCAGGGATATCTTTTAGTGGTAAATGTGTGGTGACCAGCGCGACTTTCATTGCTTCGTTTGCAAGCATCATGACCACTTTCTCGCAGCCACTTTGCTGCATAAAAAACTCAGTATGACCGCTAAACATGGTGCCATCCAATAACTTGATATCAGCATCTATCAACGCTGACTTTTGCAGTGGACCGGTGACAATAGCAGCCACAGTTTTGTTTGTTGCAAGCTTATGCGCGATATCCAGTTGTTTGGCCACCATTGCTGAATTGCTAATATTGATTTGCCCAGAGATAACTGGTGCTGCACAAGGTGTATGAAGCAAAATAAAAGCACTGTCACTATGGGTCGTATTCGGTGACATCTGCTCTAAGAAATCATCTGCGTCTATATTTGCGTCTACTGTCTGCCATGATGGACAGTTTTTTAATGCGCCTGCCATTACGAGATTCTCTGCACGCACTTTCATGGCAGTGCTATCCGCAGTTACCCAAATTGGACGGTCAAAATCTTGTAACTTACCCTCTGCTGCTAATAACAGCACGACATCCATACCAATGCCCGCAGGCTCACCTGTTGTGATTAATAATGGTAGCTTGTCTTGCATAATAACGACACCTTTACATTTATTTTAAATACATGATTTTATTATATTTTTTATGAAAAAATCAAACACTTACGACCATATTTGAGTAGCTATCTCTCAGCGCAAAAATATCAATTATTCCAGAAATAGTTGTTCATAGCGCCCGAAAAAATTGCATAATGTGTTAAACTTTCGCATCTGATTGTAGCATTTACTGGCAAGTATAAGACCCTGTTTTAGTACTTCTATCGTAGAAGCCTGCCACATTTGTTTTTCAACATCGCTATTACGACCAATACTGATACCAAGTAGCTATTTATTTATTCACTCCCTGTTTTATATTGACTTTTAACACATTAGGCGCTCATGGCAGATACCGAAAAAACCGACGACTTACTCAATCAAACACCGCCGCACAATATCGATATTGAAAAAGCGCTGCTGGCGTCATTGATGAGTATCGAAGAGGCTTACGATAAAATTGCTGATATTGTCACCAAAGATGACTTTTATGCTGGGCGACACCAATATATTTTTGATGCGATTGCTCATTTGGCAGCGGTCAATGAGCCTTATGACACGGTCATGGTGCATGACTGGTTGGAAGCGCAAAAGCTACTTAAAGGCGCAGGTGGTGACAGTTACTTGGCTGATATTTTAAGTCAAAGTCCTGCTACCTTATTTAACCTCACTGCTTATGCACAGCGCGTACGTGAGCTATCAACCTTACGCCAGTTGATTACCACGGGCAATGACATGTTAGCACTTGCTTATAACCCAAAAGACCAAAGCGTCAGTGATATTTTGGATAATGTTGAGGGAAAAATATTCAGTATCAATGAGCAACATAACAAACGTGCTGAGCAGCGTGGACCAGTCGGTATTACTTCTGTGTTAACCAACGTCATCGATAAGATTCAAGAGCTAAAATCAAATCCAGACGGCATGATTGGTTTACAAACACCTTTTGCTGAGCTGAATAATAAAACACAGGGTTTGCAAGCAGGAGATTTAATCATTGTCGCCGCGCGTCCTTCGATGGGTAAAACAACGTTTGCCATGAACTTGGCAGAAGGCATTTTATTTAACGAAGACCTGCCCGTCGTGGTATTTTCGATGGAAATGCCCGCTGAGTCTATCGTGATGCGTCTACTGTCCTCATGGGGTGCGATTAATCAGACGCACCTACGCTCTGGACAAATGAATGAAGATGAATGGGCAAAAATGATGAATGCCATTCAACACCTACAATCTAAGCACTTATATATCGATGATAGTACTGCTCTGCCTCCATCTGAGATGCGCTCACGCTGTCGCCGAATCGCCAAAAACCATGATGGTCGCCTAGGTGCTATCGTGGTCGATTATCTACAGCTGATGAAGGTGCCGAGCCTAGATGGTAACCGCGTTGGAGAAATTTCCGAAATTTCTCGTAGCTTAAAAGCCTTAGCACGTGAGCTTGAGTGCCCAGTCATTGCGCTATCACAGCTTAACCGTAGTCTAGAGAACCGTCCTAATAAGCGCCCAATTATGTCGGATTTGCGTGAATCTGGTGCAATTGAGCAGGATGCCGATTTGATTATGTTCATCTATCGCGATGAGGTTTATAATGAAAATTCAGATCACAAAGGCGTGGCTGAAATCATCATTGGTAAACAGCGTAACGGCCCTATTGGTACCATACGCTTAGGCTTTGAAGGGCAATTTACCCGCTTTATCAACCTGACGCCAGAATACTATCAAAACGTCAGCTTTGAGAATGACGAATAATAACCGCTTCACCGACTATAGTCAGTTCGATATAATTTCGATACAAGGAAACCGAGTGTGAGTTATACATTAGTATGCTTAGCGAGGATGACGATGTAGCTGGTTTATATAGACTTGACTATATGCTTGCTCAACCTTGAACATTTGATAATAAACAGCTCTTAATAACCATAGCCAGTGCCACATCAGCCCTTTTGATGCAGCATTGGCTTTATCACTTCATAACTTTGCTAATAAAGAAGCCCATTATGCGTACTATCACTATCAAACCAGCAGCCATTACTCATAACCTCAACCAAGTTAAAAAACTGGCACCGCATTCTAAAGTACTGGCCATGGTCAAATCCAATGCTTATGGTCATGGCGTCGCCGCCGTTCTCCCAGCGCTAGAGCAAGCCGATGGTATCGGTGTCGCCACTTTAGCTGAAGCTCTCGAAGCAAGACAGTTAGGCTGGAATAAAACCATTGGTTTAATCGAAGGTGCCTTTACTGCCGATGAATGGCAGCAAGCCATTGACCATGATATTAGCTGCGTCATTCATCATGCACCGCAACTGCAGTGGGCATTAGAAAACATTCCACCAGCTAGTAGCGCGACTAGAGTGGTTTGGATTAAATACAATACAGGTATGAATCGCTTAGGTTTCGATGCTGAAGGTGTTATTGCTGCTGCTAAACAGCTTCATGAAGCTGGATACCGGCTTATCCTTACTACGCATTTTGCTAATGCCGATGATAGCGCTCATCCATTAAATGCGATGCAGATACAGCGTTTTACAGAAGTATTAATGACTCTAAAAGAGAGCGTTAGCAACGACATTAAAGGCTCATTGTGCAATTCAGCAGGTATCGTCAACTTTCCACAATACCACTATGACTGGGTACGTCCCGGTATCATCTTATACGGTAGTGCACCGGTCGTTGACAAAAGTGCCACTGAATTAGATTTACAGCCAGCGATGGAGTTTAGCGCGCAAATTATCGCGTTACAAACCGTTCATGCAGATAATGCCATTGGCTATGGTAGTCGCTGGGTAGCACAGCAAGATACGAGAACAGCGCTAGTCAGTATTGGCTATGGAGATGGCTACCCACGTGTTGTCACTGAGGATGCTTATGTATCTGTCATTGAGGCAAGCAGCAATCAGAGTTATCAATGCGCAGTACTTGGACGTGTCGCAATGGACATGATTGTGATTGATATCAGTAACGCGCCAGAAGACATTGCTTTAGATAGCAAAGTGATACTATGGGGCGATGCACCGCACGTTGATGAAGTCGCTGCGCATGCGGGTACGATTAGCTATGAGCTACTATGCCGCCTGAGCATACGTCCGAAGCGTATACAAGCATAATAATTATTTATTATTGTAATATGTAAATGCGACATATAACGGCGAACTTGCCACCTGCTGGAGTGACTAAACAATCAAACTAAATTGGGCGTTTACATTAGAAGTAATTGCGCTATACTAAAAGTTTGTTGTCACCCCAGTATACGCGCTGACGCGATGCTATTGAAGACTGATAACGTTTCACTGACTGCGATCGACTGCTAGGATTACTATGAGTTTGCGCCATTTTTTGACCCTCTCTGATTTAACCAAACAAGAACTAGAAACCCTTATCAAACGCGCAAGCGAATTACGTAAGATGCAACATGCTGGCGAGATATATCAGCCGTTTGTTGGTCGTACACTTGGTATGATTTTTGAAAAATCTTCAACTCGTACACGTATTTCTTTTGAAACAGGTATGGGCCAATTTGGTGGTAGTGCTATCTTCTTGTCGCCAAATGACACGCAGCTTGGGCGTGGTGAGCCGCTAGAAGATTCTGCCCGTGTGATCTCTAGCATGGTTGATATCATCATGATTCGTACCTTTGGTCACGAAAATGTTGAAACCTTTGCTGAATACTCTAGCGTTCCTATTATCAATGCCCTAACTGATGAGTTTCATCCTTGCCAGTTGCTGGCTGATATGCAGACTTATTATGAGCATCGCGGCAGTATCGAGAATAAAATCGTCACGTGGGTTGGTGATGGCAACAATATGTGTTCGTCATTTATGCAAGCGGCCAATCAGTTTGGTTTTGAGCTTCGTGTGGCAGCGCCTTATGGTTTTGAGCCAGACCCTAAGCTGATGGAACGCTTCTCTCATTGCGTCAGCCTCGTCGAAAACGTACAAGATGCTGCAAAGGATTCAAACTTAATCGTCACCGATGTATGGGCAAGCATGGGGCAAGAGTCTGAACAAAGTACCCGCGCTCGTCGTTTTGCGCCATATCAAGTCACACCTTCGCTATTAGATAAAGCCGATCCTGAAGTCGTATTTATGCATTGTTTGCCAGCCCATCGTGGTGAAGAAATCTCTCATGACATGCTGGATGATCCACGTTCAGTGGTGTGGGATGAGGCAGAGAACCGCTTACATGCCCAAAAAGCATTGATGGAGTTTTTGTTAAAAGATAAGATTAAGTTGTCTTAATTATTGATACAGCATCATTCTTAGAACAGTACATAAAAAGGCAGATTATTCAATAACCTGCCTTTTTTATGGCGCAAAAACATCAAAAGCCAACAACATCAAAGAGCCGTTATGAGTAAAACCAGACTAAAAATGCTACATAAAAGCCTAGCGATATGTTTTATCTTGTTTTTCACCACAATCTTACTTAGTGCGCTTGGTTTCAAGAACTTAAGTAAATTGGTACTTTACGCTATTTTCCCCGTATTTTTTTGGGGGTATTTTCACAGTGCTATCTTTGTATTTAAAAGCAATAAAAAATTCTTTAGTCGGATTAAACACAAACAGACTATTTTTACCGATTCCTTGACCGATGATGAAGATGACCCACCTTATCAAACAACCACCTTAAATAAGGATAAAGGCGATAAACTATGACATCAATTAACGAGTAATAGTCTCAACCCCATTACTACTAGCCTTTAATAAAACATCAGCTTGGTTAGCGGCAAAAATGCCATTACACACCACACCCACGATATTATTCAGCTCTTTTTCAAGCTCTATTGGATTACTCACATCCAAGTCATAGGTGTCTAAAATAACGTTACCATAATCGGTGACAAAGCTTTCACGGTATACTGGTTCACCACCTAATTGAGCCAATTGCCGTGCAACATAAGAACGCGCTTGTGGTAAGACTTCAATAGGTACTGGAAACGCGCGACCCAAGACCTCGACGCTTTTGCTCTCATCAACCATGCATATAAATTTGTTAGAAGCTGCTGCCACGATTTTTTCACGAGTAAGCGCGCCGCCACCGCCTTTTATCAGTTGCAAATTCTCATTCACTTCATCAGCACCATCGATATAAATATCAAGCGTGCCAGCAAAGTTTAAATCCACTATTTCAATACCAAGGGCACGAAGTTTGTCTTCAGTAACCTGTGAGCTTGCCACCGCACCAGCAAGCTTTACTGTCGGTAATAACTCAATTAAGCAATTGACTGTGCTACCTGTGCCTACACCAAGTATCATGCCATCTTCAACATAATCTAAAGCAGCTTTGGCTGCGGCTTGCTTTTGTGCTTGCTGATCACTCATCATAAATCCTTGGGAAATAAACGGACAGTCAGTCCTATATAAATCGGATACGGCGTCAGGCTCGCTTAGCCTACCACTTGTAGTACTTTCACTCGCCTACCTTGTATCCAAATTATCTTGAACCGACTATCATCATTATAAAAGAGGTAAAATGCGCCGCCATTATACCCGATGAGTTTGATCGATGTCAGCGTAATACAGCGTAATGACCACGCTAATCGCAAGAGATCGATTCAATCTTTAAAAGGTAGACAGATAAGGCAACCATAATACTAATGCCAGTAGTGTGACCAATAACACAGGTGGTGTAATAATCAGCCCAACTTTCATGTATTGTCCCCAACTGATTTTATAGTCTTTTTCTGCCAATACATGAAGCCACAATAAAGTGGCAAGACTACCTATCGGTGTGAATTTCGGTCCCAAATCATTACCAATCACGTTCGCATAGATCATCAGTTCACGAGTCGCATCAGGCACTTGCGCACTATCGATAGCCAGTGCACCAACCAAGGTAGACGGCATATTATTCATAATAGAGGCTACAATAGCAGAGAGGAATCCAGTTCCTACCGTTGCGATAACCGCACCTTGCTGCCCCAACCAATTTAAGACTTGGGCACCATAGGCCGTTAACCCTGCATTGCCCAAACCATAAACCACCAAATACATGCCGATTGAAAACAATACGATTTGCCAAGGGGCTTTTTTCAAAACATCGGACACAGAAACCACCGCATCACGACCACCTTGCCACCAGCGACCTGCAATTGCCATTAATATTAACGCAGCGATTCCTGTCACCAAGGAAATTGCAATTCCTAATGATTCGGTCGTAAAGTAAGCAACGAGTAGCAAGGTTAATAGAGGAAAGGCCGCTTTGAAGACAAGCGGATCTTCAATCGCAGATGCTGGTGCACTCAGCTCAGCCACAGAATAATTTTTTGGAATATGCCGCGCATAGGCAATCCATAACACAGCGAGTGTCGCAATAACGGAAACAATATTGACCGGCACCATGACTGCTGCATAACGACCAAAGCCAATGTCAAAATAATTGGCACTAACAATATTGACTAGATTAGACGTCACTAATGGCAGGCTCGCAGTATCAGCAATAAAGCCAGTCGCGATAATAAAAGCCAAAGCGGATGGTGGTGAAAACTTAAGGCGTAGTAGAATGGCGATGACAATCGGGGTCAAGAGCAATGCAGCCCCGTCGTTAGCAAAGAAAGCTGAAATGAACGCACCTAATATGACAATCATAGGAAATAATAAGCGCCCTTGCCCATTACCAAGTCGGGCCACATGTAGCGCTGCCCAACCAAAAAACCCCGCTTTATCTAAGATAAGTGAAATAATAATAAGCGCCACAAAAGTAAAGGTCGCATCCCAAACGATGTCCCACACAATACCCACATCGGACAACTGCACGACACCAAAAGCCAAAGCAACTAATGCGCCACCCATCGCGCTCCATCCAATACCCAACCCTTTAGGCTGCCATATCACCAGAACCAGAGTGACTATAAAAATAGTTAATGCAAACATGGAGCAACCTTATGTGTTCTGAATGTGATCCGACCGTCTTTAGCCCATTTAATATAAGATATTAAAGAGACTTTTGATTGACACGTTTTGATAACTCTTCAGCGCTTTCTACCCGTTCAGAGTAACGGTCGGTTAGATAGGCAGAGCGCCCACGGGTGAGCCAAGTGAATTTGACTAACTCCTCACAGACATCAACGAGACGCAAATACAAAGGGGATTTATCCATATGATCGTCGTCATTAAACTCTAAAAAAGCTTTAGGAATAGACGATTGGTTAGGAATCGTAATCATCCGCATCCAACGACCAAGAATACGCAACTGGTTGACTGTGTTGAAACTCTGACTGCCGCCACTGACTTGCATCACCGCCAATGTCTTACCTTGGGTCGGACGTACACTACCGGATGATAGTGGAATCCAATCAATTTGTGCTTTCATAATACCCGTCATACTGCCATGACGCTCTGGACTCACCCACAGCATTCCTTCTGACCACTGGGCCAGCTCTCTCAGCTCTTTTACTTTAGGATGATCGGCATCAGTGGCGTCAGGCAATGGCAAGCCTGTCGGATCAAAAGTACGCACCTCGCAGCCATACCAGCGCAATAAGCGACTCGCTTCCTCGCTTGCTAATCTAGAAAATGAGCGCTGACGTAAAGAACCATATAACACCAGTATTTTAGGTGGATGACGTGGATCGTGTGCGCTAATCAAAGACTCAATATCAATGGGCTGTATACTATTTGCATCAATATTCGGCAAGTCACTCAAATCGACTACATCTAAATCTGCTGTGTTATTTGCCATGGTGAATCACTTCCCCATCTTCTTTAGTGAAGCTACTGACGGGAGTCTCTAATAACTCAAACACGCGCTCTGATGGGCGACATAAAGCAGCACCTTTATCGGTCAGCACGATAGGACGATTGATTAAAATCGGGTGCGCCATCATGGCATCAATAATTTGATCATCAGATACGTCAGGATTGTCTAGTCCAAGCTCATCATTAATAGGCTCTTTACTACGTAGCAATTCTCTCGGAGAGATATTCATTTTTTCCAATAGTTCAACTAAGTAGTCACGGGCTGGTGGGGTTTTCAGGTATTCCACGATATCTGGCTGCTCACCTGACGCTTTCATAATGGCTAAAGTATTGCGAGAAGTCCCGCATTTTGGATTGTGAAAAATTAATGGTGTCATAGCAATCTCACTTATTGTCTGAATATGTTTTTTGAGTGTGTTTCTTAGGGTCTTAATTATTAGCTTACTCAAGGTTTGAGTCATTACTATTAACGACTTCACATCCGCTTAGACTGTCTATCAGTGAGGCACACAGTTCTGGATGGCCCGCACAACAATCTTGCAATAGAAACTGGATAACCATCTCCATATGTGATAGTGAAGCACGATAGATTATCTGCCGACTTTGTCGTTGAGAAACCACCCACCCCGAGCGCGCTAGTACTGATAGATGGGCTGACATGGTGTTATGTGGCACAGATAATTGGCGGGCGATTTCACCCGCAGGTAGACCAACAGGCTCTTGGCTGACGAGCAACCTAAAAGCCTTTAGACGAGTATCTTGAGAGAGCGCAGCAAAGCTTGCAATAGCATTAGTTATTTCCATATGTCCAATAATACAGACATATTAAAATAATTCAATATTTTTTGCACAAAATATTCATCCAAACCTAGCGGTATATTTTCTTAATATGGTTCCAAATATTAAATCACTTCAAAAACTACAATAGGGTCTTGCAAGATAATCAAAATCAGCATAGGCTAATCTATTTAATTTTTATATTCATCCATCTACACTTTGTATTAGGAAAAATTATGTTGTCAAATTGGGTACGAGCCATCTTGCAAGCCACCGTCTATGACGTTGCGATTCAAACACCTCTTGAGGTGGCGCCCAAGCTGACCCAGCGTTTTGCCAATGATATTCGTTTTAAACGCGAAGACTTACAACCAGTCAAATCTTTCAAATTGCGCGGTGCTTATAATCGTATTAGCCAATTGAGCGATGAACAAAAAGCGCGCGGTGTTATTTGTGCATCAGCAGGCAACCACGCACAAGGCGTTGCTTACTCTGCTCGTAAGCTTGCACTTAATAATATTATCGTGATGCCAACTACCACACCTGACATTAAAGTTAGTGCTGTTAAAGCATTAGGTGGTAATGTCGATTTGCATGGTGACAGCTTTGATGAAGCCAACCGTTATGCTATTAATCGCGCTGAAACAGAAGGGCTGACCTTCATTCCACCTTATGATGATGAGTTGGTCATAGCCGGTCAAGGCACCATTGGAATGGAGCTGACACAACAGTGGCGTAATATGGACTATGTTTTCGTCGCCGTTGGCGGTGGTGGTCTTATCTCAGGTGTCGCAGCTTTTTTGGGTGAAGTGGCCCCCCATGTCAAAGTCATCGCTGTAGAAGCCGAACAATCTGCATGCCTAAAAGCTGCTCTTGAATCAGGCGAACGCACCAAACTTGAACAAGTGGGACTGTTTGTCGATGGCGTAGCCGTTGCTCAAATTGGCGAGTTGCCTTTTGATGTGGTACGTACACAAAAAAGCGACAACTCAGGCCCCATTGTTGAGCCTAATGTCATTACCTGTACCAATGATGAAGTTTGTGCTGCAGTCAAAGATGTTTTTGAAGAAAACCGCAGTATTGTAGAACCTGCGGGCGCATTGGCTGTAGCTGGTATGAAAAAATACATTGAGGCAAACAATATAAAAGATAAAAACTGTGTCGGCATTGTTTGCGGTGCAAATATGAACTTTGATCGCTTGCGCTATATCGCTGAACGTACCGAAATTGGCGAGAAAAAAGAAGCCATTTTTGCAGTAACTATACCTGAACAAACCGGTGCATTCTTAAACTTCTGTCGTCGACTACATGGACGTAATATCACTGAATTTAATTATCGTGCTTATAGCAAAAAATCACCAGACTCTATGGAGCCGGCAGCAATATTTGTCGGTATTGCCTTAAAAGAAGGCGATAAAGAACGTCAAACAATTAGCAACCAGTTGGCTGCTGATGGTTATAACGCCTATGATTTAACCGATGACGATGTTGCTAAATCACATATTCGTCACTTGATTGGTGGTCATGCCCATGTCGAAAACGAGCAGCTACTGAGCATTGTCTTTCCAGAACGTCCAGGTGCATTGCTCACTTTTTTAGAAAAGTTGGGCGATGATTTCAATATTACGTTATTCCATTATCGCAATCACGGTGCCGCTGAAGGTCGCGTATTAGTGGGATTACAAGCCTCAGAGAGCAACTCTCGCCAGCTACAAGATGCACTGCTCGATATCGGTTATAACTGTACCATGCTCAATGACAATATCGGCTATCAGCTGTTTTTGAAATAATTGGAGTAAATCTAAGTACTCATTTATCAAGGCGGTATTTCAATCATGAAAAACCGCCTTTAATGAATGGTTATTATTCATTTTTAATTATTGTTAATAGGTATTAGATAGTGTTAAAAAAAATATTGGTATTCATATTGTTGCTAGTGTTGGTAATTGTAGGATATAGGCTTATCAAACCCAAAAACTCAATAAGTACATCAACCTCTGATGTTGCATCTGACATTTCGACTAATTCCACTTTTACATCTACTGACTTTGAGGATATAGCGCCAACCTACGTAGACTCAGACTCATCATATATCTCAAATAGTCATAAAACCATTGTCCTATCGCCAACTGTAGCAAAATTCTCGTGCGATGGTAGGCAGCATTGCTCTCAAATGACTTCATGCGCCGAAGCAACCTACTTTATACAACACTGTCCTAACACTAAAATGGACGGTAATCATGACGGAGTGCCCTGTGAGCAGCAGTGGTGTAACTGATTTTTATAAAACATAAAATGAGAATACAATGCATACTCCTACAACTTTCGCCGAAGAAAATCTAGAAAACATTATTGATTTTATCACAGCTCACCCATTAGCTACATTAATTGCCCAAACCAAGGATGGTATCGAAGCCTGCCATATACCTCTGTTTTGGCATAGCGATAACCCTTCATCTGAATACGGCTGTCTTTACGGTCACCTAGGTCGCAGAAACCCCATTTATCAACACGTGTTACCAGATACTTCATGGTTAGTCATCTTTCAAAATTCCGGGCATTATATCAGTCCCACCTGGTATATTAGTAAAGCAAAGACCCATAAAAAAGTCCCCACGTGGAACTATCAAAGTGTGCATATCCAATCTCAAATCGAGTTACTAGATGACACTGATACGCTTAAATGGATATTAGCAACCATGACCGCACAGCAAGAAACTATCTCAGACAACCCTTGGTCATTAGCAGATGCTCCCATCACTTATATAGATGCTATGTGTCAAGGCACGATTGGTTTTAAACTCAACATAGAATCCATACAAGCTCAATTTAAATTGAGCCAAAATGAAACAGCGGAAAACCTCTCAGGGATAATAAGTGGCTTGAAAGCGTTAAATACAGATGAAGCCACGGCAATGGCTGTCAAGGTTACAAATCATAATGCCCGTTAACCTAAGATCTTTATACTTACCGACTATAATAAAAGCTTATTTGAAATCAGGAAATATGCCCTAATCTTATTTTAAATAAACTTAAATAAAAATAGAGTTACTTTTATGAAAAATAGCAAAGGTAATAACAATCAAGAACTGACTAAAATACGTCTCGATAAATGGTTATGGGCAGCACGGTTTTATCGGACACGCACCCTTGCCAAGCAAGCCATCGAAAGTGGACGCGTACATTATGGTGGTAGCCGCGTAAAAACCAGTAAAGAGATTTCGATCGGTGATGAGTTAACCATTCGTCAAGGCTCAGCGACTGCGATGACAGAAAAGACTGTCATCGTCGAAGCCTTGAGCGCACAGCGTGGCAATGCTACGGCTGCCGAAATATTGTATTCAGAAACTGAAGAGAGTGTAAACCGCCGTGCTTATTATGCAGAACAGCGCAAACTTGCCAATCTTGCACGTCCTGATAACAAACCCAATAAAAAAGAGCGCCGCGATCTTCAACGATTCAAAAACAATCAATAGTAAACAATAAAAGATGATTTAAATATAAGAGTACTAAGCACAGATATAATCAGCATGACGCAAAGATGACGATATGGCAGATTCATATAAAAAGTACTGTTATGAATATTGTTGTGATGAGTATTGCTGTATCAGATGACCATATTGTTTAGGCTATACTCTTGCCATTCCAAGCATTAATCGTTACGATGACAGCCGATTCACCTACTCAATAACATGCTGATAAAAGCCGTACTAATAATGCTGGTCTCTTATCGCATGTTTTTTTGTTATACAAGGTCATACTATGATAATGAAAACCTGTACGCCATCATCTGTATTATTGGTTTGCTTAGGCAATATTTGTCGCTCTCCAACAGCTGAAGAGATTTTTCGCCAGCAAGCAGCCATTGCCGGATTATCAATAAAAGTGGATTCTGCAGGTACTGGTGACTGGCATATTGGTCATGCGCCTGATGAGCGTGCGCAACGTCATGCCAAAGCTCACGGCTATAAAATCAACAAACTGATTGCCCGCCAAGTAAACGAAAATGACTTTCGTAATTTCGATTTAATCCTAGCGATGGATGCCCAAAATTTAGCCGACTTACAAGCCATTGAGAATGACTTAGCAGATACTGAGAATAATAGAGCCAAGCTGGCTTTATTCAGTGAAGAAGATCCGACTTATGGTGGCGATGATGTGCCAGACCCTTATAAAGGCGGTGAAGATGTATTTGAAGAAGTCATTGAACGTATAGAATCAAGTGCACGAGCTTGGATTGAAAGCTGGAAAGCTCGCTAACGCTAAAAACTGTATTGTTCCTATTTTTACATCTTGTATCTTTTATGATGAGCATCATGTAACTTATTATCTATTTGCCCTATAGGCTATGTTATGACCTCAGTTTCTCGCCTTGATCTAAACTCTAGTTTGACTAACACTGACTTGACAGCTGACGTATTACAATGTCATTCAGTCGATTTGTCACAGGCCAATACCATGGCACTGTCCTGTATCGCGGATACTGTCGTAGCATTAACAGAAGAGAGACAGCTCGACAGCTTCATGGCAAACTATATAAAAGAAAAGGCCCAAAAGAAACCGTTATTCGTATTATCTGGTGGTAGCAACGTATTATTACCAGCACAATTAAATGCCATTGTATTGCAACCAAAAATGCGTGGCATCAGCTTAATCACTCAGACAGAGCATTATGTCGATATTGAAGTAATGGCAGGTGAAAACTGGCATGATCTGGTGATGCATACTGTCAACCAAGGTTGGTATGGATTAGAGAATCTTGCATTAATACCTGGGCTCACTGGCGCAGCTCCCGTACAAAATATCGGTGCTTACGGTGTCCAATTAGAAGACTGTCTACAGTATGTCCGTGCTTATCACTTACCCACACAGACTTGGCATCGCTTATCAGCTGATGACTGCCAGTTTGGCTATCGCGACAGTATGTTTAAGCGCGCACCAAATACATGGATCATAAGCCGTGTGGGTTTCAGGCTACATACAGATGTCAGCAAAATCTTAGCCAGTTATGGTGACGTACAGACAGCAGCACAACGCTATGCTGAACAGCAAGGCCGCAAACAAGCCGCGCCTATGGATGTAATGCAGGCTATTATCGACATTCGCCAACAGAAACTTCCTGATCCCAAAAATCTGGCTAATTGTGGCAGTTTTTTCCAAAATCCTATCATCGATCAAACGCAATTTACCACTTTAAAAAATACCTACCCTGCTATAGTTGGCTATTCCATGACTGACAATCAGGTGAAAGTTGCGGCTGGATGGCTCATTGAGCATGCGGGGTTAAAAGGTGGTGGTATTGCACCAATTGTTACTCATCAGCATCAAGCATTGGTACTCACCAATCACAACCCTTATCAGGCCACTCAAGAAGAGGTTGCAACTACCCAACGATATATCGCTGATATCATCTATGATAAATTTGCCATTCAGTTATCACGTGAACCGGTTTGGGTAAATATGGATGCTTCTATTGGGTATGATGAGCATGTGGTTTAAACAACTACTCTCTAAACAGCTATTATCTAAACGATTATGGCGCTATTACTTGCGCTCAGCCGAACGCATGATGAGACTGTTTCATATCATAAACATCACCTTTTTACTCGGCTCAACGACTGTTATCTTAGTCCTGATTAGTTTATTCACACCACTATTCTCACAAGTGATTGTGTATTTATTTACGCTCCTACCTCTACCTCATATATCTGGAACGGCAATGAATTCACCCCCTACCGCTTACGTGGTATTAGGTGGCGGACTCACCAATGACCATAACAATCAAATCATACTCAACAGCTATAGTCTCAATCGTGCCCAAACTGCTGCTGGTGCATATCATGACCTACCCCTGCCCATCGTACTCAGTGGTGCTGAAGCACCTTGGCTTGGTCAATGGCTTATCGAACACGGTATCGATGGATTAATAAGCGAAAATGCCAGTATGAATACCTGCGAAAATGCACGCTTTACTGCCAAACGTATTCCACTGCGTCATGTTTATCTGATTACTGACAGCTATCATATGGCACGGGCTCGTAGACAGTTTGCGCTTAATGGCATTAATAGCACACCAATAGATGCACCTTTACCCGTCAACCGTGATTGGAAAAAACCGGCACAAAATTTAACGCATTCAAGACGTGCGGTTTATGAAGTTGCTGCCTATTTACGTGATGTGATACGTCCGCAGATGGACTGTCGTCAGGCCAAAGAGGTTACATCACAACAGTTATTAACGCCGAGAGGGAGTGTAACAAAGACATCTAGTGAATAGAATAAATCTAGGCACATGTGTAAAGTGCATACTATATTATCATTATCCTCGCTATCTACCACTTCACATTCATCATCACAAACAATCACCACACTCATAATAGGTGTATAATGCCCAAAGAAATTGCACTTTAAGAGACATTCTATGCTCAGTATATTCTTATTAATTCCACTAAGTCTCATGTTATTTGTGGTTGCCATTTGGGCAGTACGCTATGCTGTAAAATCAAACCAATTTGAAGATTTGGACAACGCATCGCAGCGCATTATACTAGATGATCGTCAAGAGCGTCGTCAGACCATACAAGCTCATGAGAGGTCAGAATCCACTCAACAAGCAAGCAAGGATACAGCGAGTGATGACATGAGTCATACTGACATAGCATCTAATAATCACTCCAATGCTGATAATAACCCCAAAATATAACTTTGGGTATCTGAGCTCCGCGTGACCTACTGTTATGTCTCATTCAGTACCATTTATATAAGTAGATTAATCTTTCACTATTTTTAGGAGAATCACCCCATGACCACAGCTTTACTCGTTGCGGCGTTACTAATGGGTTTTTTTGGTTCACCACATTGTTTGGGTATGTGTGGTGGTCTTGTGACAGCGTTTGGATTGTCAATGAAAGAGGCTAGCCCCGCTAAACGCCGTGCCCTTATCGCCACCTATCATCTAGGTCGTTTGACCAGTTATGCGTTTTTAGGCTTAATAGCTGGGCTGATTGGCACTACTGTCCTCGAACCTTTAATGATGGGAAATAGTCTACCGCGCATCTTATTGGGCTTGGTATTAGTATTTGTTGGTGTGACAATGCTTGGCGCACCATTCTTAAATAAACTTGAACGTTTTGGCATGCGTTTTTGGCAATACCTGAGCCCACTTCGCCAAAAAGTATTTCCACTAAATACCTTTCCACGCGCCCTAACCGCTGGCTTACTTTGGGGGTTTTTACCTTGTGGCTTAGTTTATGGCGCCTTGCTCATCGCAGTTGTTGCTCACAACCCATTAAGTGGCGCAGTACTTATGTTCGTTTTTGGTTTAGGTACAGTGCCTATGCTAGTTGCTACTCACGAAACAGTTGGTTGGTTGCGTGACAAAATTGGGCGTTTTCGCTTAAGACAACTAAATGGTGCTGTCATGGTAATATCCGGTTTGGCTATCGCTGTCGTACCAATAGCAATGTCCACTATGCATGGTGGGCATGATATGTCTCATATGCATGGAGACCATATGGATATGAGTGACACTATGGATCATAGCAACCATCATATGACGCCATCTGATGATGAGACCCATCATGAAGGTATGGATCATAGTATGCATGATATGAGTCAAGAAACGATGGAACATGCTCACTAAAGCTTATGTAGTCAAAGAAACATAAAACCGATACGATTGTATTATGATGCTACTGGTACAAATTTTACTTGCTTGCTGTATTCACAGAGGCTGCGAAAATTTATCACAGCAGCACTGTAGCGATTTAAACATACTTTGACTATACAATACATTGAAGCTAAAACACCAAAAATAAAAAGCCCTTAACATCATGACTGACGTTAAGGGCTTTTATCATTTTATCAACCGCTCATAAGGATAATACAAGCTGCTTCAAAACCTTTATTCTTGCCATTGTTCAAGTGTAAATTTGGTATCTAAATGCGTCTCTAATGCAGGAATATTAAAAGCATCATCCTCACTAACGAAACTGATACTAATACCTGTCTGCCCAGCACGCCCTGTACGACCAATACGGTGTACGTAATCATCCGGCTGATCCGGTAAGGTATAATTTACCACATGACTGATATCATCGACATGGATACCACGTCCTGCTACATCCGTCGCGACTAAAATACAAGCATGGCCATCCTTAAAACGCTGTAAATATTTTTCACGTTTTTGTTGGATAACATCACCTGACAGCATCACAACTTTATGTCCTTGACGCAGCTTATGATAAAGACGTTTTACTTGATCTTTACGATTGGCAAATACAATGACTTTATCCACCGCAGGATCACTAATAATACGCTGCAATGCTTCTAACTTTTGATCCTCTGTCAATAAATAAAAATGCTGATCAACCAATTCACTGGTTTTATGCTCAGGTTCAATTTCCACAAATTGTGGCTCATGCAACCAACGATAAGCCAAGTTCATCACATCTTGATTAAAGGTGGCAGAAAACAATAAACTTTGGCGGTCTGTATTGGATGGCATACGGCCTACTAAGCGCTTGATGTCAGGAATAAAACCCATATCAAGCATTCTATCCGCTTCATCTAATACCAATACTTCGACACGATCCAGATAAACCATGCCTTTATTGGCAAGATCAATCAATCGACCAGGTGTCGCAACCAATATATCGACATATTGACGCTCAAGCTCATACTGTTGTGTCTCATAATTAGTACCACCCATGATACAGACACTGTGTAAAGAGGTATATTTGGTCAGAGCAATACAGTCGTCAAATATTTGCTGAGCCAGCTCACGAGTTGGTGCCATTATTACCGCACGTGGTTCACCTAAATAACGCTCCTCATCACTAGTGAAAGGACGTTTAAGTAACGTCTCCATAATGGTCAATAAGAACGTTGCTGTCTTGCCAGTACCTGTTTGTGCCTGTCCAATAGCATCTTGATTGGCCAACGTATGTGGTAGTATTTGTGCTTGAATAGGCGTTAGTTCACTAAAGCCCAAATCACTTACCGCACGTAAGGTCGATGTTGAAAGTGGCAAATCAGTAAATGTTGTGAAATTGCTCAAAAAAATATCCTTTTTAATTAATCGCTCGTTCATTATTAATTATGAATAAGCTCGTAACAACTTTGGTAAAACTAGGCATTCTTAACCCATTTAGATAACTAGCAATTGAATTGAAAACATACCCTAAGCATCGTGTAGACATAAAAAAGCCAAGCCCAATGTCTGATCCTACCAATGACGCTGATATTAACGCAACATGGATAAGATAAAACGGGCTTGACTCAGTAGTATATCAGTAGTTTGTACAGACATTATAGCTAAACCACTATAATGTCCGAATAGATTACTCTGCTACTTTTCTGACTTCTTCAGCCTGAAGACCCTTTTCGCCCTCTACTACACTGAACTCAACCTTTTCGCCATCTGTTAAAGAGCGATAGCCATCACCTTGAATCGCGCGAAAATGGACGAAAATATCTTCTCCGCTATCACGTTGAATGAAACCAAAACCTTTCGAGTCATTAAACCACTTAACGGTACCTTGCTCACGAGCTGACATAATATTACTTCCTAAAAAAGTCTGCTTAGCCCCAAATTCCTTTGCAAAACTGCATACAATCGGGATCTAAGATCATGAAATCAAAAAATGAGAGTTTTACTCTAGTGCGTGTCTGCATTTAAAAAATAGTGATAAAAATGAGAGAAACTGCAACCAAACAAGAGAAGTAGTACAAATAATATCAAGATATCAGTCAGCTACTTGATGCCGTTTAGCGAAGTTTTATCCATTTTTGATCCATATAACGTTTGATATTCAGATTAATGACACGCCATAATCACTATTACCTAAACATTACACCTACTTTATAAATTTAACGTAACAATAGCAACAAACTTGTAATACTTATTGCATAAAAAATATCATAGCACGGGTTTTTAGCAACATAAAGACTTTTAACATGCTTTTTGATGCTTAGGTAAGTTTTTCATGTAATTTTTTTATAACCCCCACCAGCAAGCTGTTATTATAAAGAAATAAGCAGCACTAGCATTAAATGATAAAATTTTCTTTTCTAAGCGTCAGATACCTTACAATAGAGCACTAATCTAAGACAATAGCTACAGAGACCATTATGACCACTCCTTCTCAATCTACCGCAGCTGCCACACCCTCTAGCCAAAAAAGTATCCAAACACGCACGCATAAACTATTACTGATTAATGGAGTTAATCTAAATTTGTTGGGTAAACGCGAGCCTGAAATTTATGGTCATACAACACTGGCAGATATCGAGAAACACTTAATAACACGTGCCGCTCAGTACAATATTGAGTTAATATGTATACAATCAAATCACGAAGGCCAAATGGTTGATAACATTCAACATTATGGACTATTGGCAGATACAGCAGCACAGGTAGATGCTATTATTATAAACCCTGCCGCATTTACACATACTTCAGTTGCCATACGTGATGCATTATTAGCCACACAAAAGCCCTTTATAGAAGTACACTTATCCAATGTTCATGCACGTGAACCTTTTCGCCATCACTCTTATTTAAGCGATATCGCAGTTGGGATTATTTGTGGCTTGGGACAGATAGGCTATCAAATGGCACTGGATTATTGGCTAGACAACCTCTACTCTATAAATATTTCTGACTGATGTTTAGGGTTTGTTAAACATTAAGGCTACTGATCGCTACAACTGCACTAGACTAGGCGAAAATTGATGATAACGTCGAGACCTCAGCTAGGTTTTCAACAATAGCGAGGTTTTCAACAATGCTTGGGATAATGTTAGCATCAGCCTTTCAAGGCAGTACATTAAAACGCAGCCTAGTTAAACAGTAACGGTTGAATAAAAACTAACGTTACGACTGAATAAACAACCCACTATATGGTGATATGAATGGCAAAATCGTCTGGAAAGCGCTTTATGAAACTCGCTGGCATGACTGCAAGTATTGCCGGAAAAGCAGCTAAAAACTCATTTAAGCATCTCTCAAGTGACGAAGAAAAACGTTTACAAGCACGATCAGAGCTAATGCAAGAGGTGGGTATCCAGATAGCCGAAACACTTGGTGAAATGAAGGGTGCGGTAATGAAGGTGGGACAAATCGCCTCGCAATACAAAGATGTATTTCCACCTGAAGTGGCAACTGCTCTAGAAAAGCTACAAAAAGATGCACCGCCCATGCCCTACGCACAAATACAGGCGCAAATAGAACGTGAGCTCAAAGCACCTGTGACAGAATTATTCAGCAATTTTGAAGAAATGCCATTTGCTGCAGCATCTATTGGACAAGTACATAAAGCCATACTACCATCTGGTCAGAGGGTCGTCGTAAAAGTCCAGTACCCTGGTGTCGATGAAAATTGTGATAGTGATCTCAAACAAGTACGTATGGCTTTAAAAATTGCTGGTGTACTGAATATGAGTAAGCAGCTACAAGAACAATTGTTTAACGAGATTCACCAAAGTCTGCATGATGAATTGGACTATATAAAAGAAGCGCATAACTTACGAGTATTCGGTGCGTTTCATGCAGAGGATAAAGGTCTTATTATTCCAAAAGTCATCAGCAGCCACTCGTCTAAGCGAATTTTAACCTTAACAGAAGAGATAGGAGAGACTCTAAGCGTCGCGGCAACTTGGAATAATGAGATCAAACAAGAGATAGCAAAGCGTCTATTTCATTTTACCGCAGGACAACTGTTTGGCTTATATCGTATGCACTGTGATCCACACCCAGGAAACTTTGCCTTTCGTCAAGATGGCAGTGTTGTGG
Organism: Psychrobacter sp. AOP7-B1-24; assembly: GCF_052376215.1. Classification (NCBI taxonomy): domain Bacteria; kingdom Pseudomonadati; phylum Pseudomonadota; class Gammaproteobacteria; order Moraxellales; family Moraxellaceae; genus Psychrobacter; species Psychrobacter sp. AOP7-B1-24. Next base: position 17,104 of record NZ_JBQSVL010000006.1, on the reverse strand, counting down.
CTTATGATTTTGGTAGTATTCGCAGTTATAGTGACAACGAAGTTCAATTGTTTCGCCGTTTTGCCAAGCATGCCATCAAAAGCGATGTAACAGCACTCGAACAGGATTTAATGGCTTTAGACATTCGCCGTGATGATGAAAAAGATATTCCTGGTGAATTTTATAAAAAATGGTTATCTATCGGCTTAAAACCTTTGTCTATCGAACCGTATCAAAAAGGTAGTTTTGATTTTGGCAATAGTCAAGTACATCACGAAGCCATTGCACAAATGCGCACCTCTTTGAAGTATTTTGGTCAATTCCAACCTTCTGCAACAACCATGATGCTCGATCGCACTGTCTCAGGTCAATATTGGAACTTGGTCAACTTGGGTGTTGAGATTGACCTATCACCACTCGTGCACGAGTATATTGAAACCTAAAAACATGGATAGCAATAACAACAGCTATTAAACGTGCAAGGCATGACCACAGCGATCGCAGAACTCAGCTGCAACAGCATGACCGAATTTGCCACAGTTCGGACAAGTCACAGGACTAAGTTGAGGACGCATATTACGCGCTAGCTCAGAGGTGAAAATCCCTGTTGGCACTGCAATGATCGAATAACCTGTAATCATAACCATACTTGCAATCGCCTGACCCAATGGTGTTTTTGGTGACATATCACCATAGCCAACCGTTGTCATGGTTACAACCGCCCAATAAATAGACAGCGGAATACTGGTGAAACCGTTCTTTGGACCTTCTACTACATAGATAATCGAGCCAAATATCGTAACCAATAGTACTAGCGATAAGAAAAATACCGTAATTTTTTGCTGGCTGGTTTTAAGTGCCGAAGCCAAAAACCCCGCTTGTTGCATGTAAGCTTTGAGCTTAAGTACTCGGAAAATTCGTAAAATTCGTAAAATTCGTATTACTAGTAAATATTGAACACCTACGAACATCAGACTTAAATAACTTGGCAATACGGACAACAAATCCACAACACCAAAAAAACTAAATGCATAACGCAAACGATTCGGGGCTGAAAACAGCCTTAAAATATACTCAATCGTAAACAGAATAGTAAAGAACATTTCTGCATAAAAGAAGATAAGTCCATATTGTAAACGTAGGTACAATACACTATCAAGCATTACCACAGCCACACTGGCTAAGATGGCAATTAATAATACAATATCAAAAATCTTACCCAAACGGGTATCCGTGCCTTCAATAATGACATGAATGCGGTTACGTAAGTGTGTAATGGCTTCGGCAGTTGATTGCTTCATAGATCAGTAACTTTATCAGGTCAATGGCTTAATAGTATCTAGTAATATAAAACTGGATCAATAAGACCAAGTTGGTCAAAACACATAAAACTGGTTTATAATATTGCTCACTCATCATAGTGAAGACAATCTATCAGTTGCCACAGTGTAGCAAAAAAGCACTTCCAACGACATACAAATCGTTCATGTGTTAGCAGCTATGTTACTTTAGATAAATAAACTAATCATATTATAAAAATACGTAACTCAGTACTAAATATTATGATTAAACACTATTGAAAGCATAATAAATAATACGCAAAACCTAAGGATTTTATATGGCAGGTCATTCAAAGTGGGCAAATATCAAACACCGTAAAGCCCGTCAGGATGCGGTAAGAGGTAAGGTATTTACCAAAATTATTCGTGAAATCGTTTCTGCTGCCAAACAAGGTGATCCTGACCCCGATAAAAATCCGCGCTTACGTGCCGTCATTGAAAAAGCATTATCAGTTAATATGACTAGAGACACGATTAACCGTGCTGTCGCTCGTGGCACAGGTGGCGGTGATAATGAAAATATGGAAGACGTCAGCTACGAAGGCTATGGTGTTGGTGGTGTGGCTGTGCTGGTAGAAACCTTGACTGATAACCTTAATCGCACAGTCAGTGAAGTACGCCATGCCTTTACCAAAAATGATGGTAATCTTGGCACGTCAGGCTCAGTGGCCTATCTATTTACCAAACGCGGTGAAATCGTCTTTAACGATATAAGCTTAGAAGACGAAATCATGTTGGTTGCATTAGATGCTGGCGCGCTTGATATCGAAAATGATGGCGAAAGCTTACTTGTCATCACCGAGTGGGAAAGCTTTGGTCAAGTAAAAGATGCGCTTAATGCAGCAGGCCTGGTTTCTGACAACGCAGAAGTGACCATGTCGCCATCAACCACGGCTGAAATAGACAATATTGATGATGCCGAAAAAGTCATGAAGATGATCGATATGTTAGAAGACGCTGATGATGTTCAGGAAGTTTATACCAATGTTGCCTTTACTGCTGACGTGATGGCCCAACTCGAAGGGTAAGTCAAATAATCTCAAATGTAGCTTATGTTACTGATCTGTGAGGTCTAAATATCATAAATAACCTTTAATATTAATTGTTTACACTTTAGAACCAGACAGTTTCTTACTGTCTGGTTTTTTGTTGTCACAAGTATGCCCATAGACATTGTTTTTGGGAAAGTTGAGGCATATAATCGCACAAAAACGGTAATAGTTATTATTTGCAACAATGCGAATAATTAAGGACTCTCTATGAGTATTACGATCCTCCCTTCTCAAAACCCCACTACTGATACGTCTATTCTTTCTGATAATAAACCTACATCATCTCCTGTGTGCTCATTATTAGACTTAGACAAGCGCCAGCCTGCCATTATCGATGAGATTGTCGCCAATAGCCGGTTTGGTGAGATCGATGGTGCTATTAGTCAACGACTAAAAGATTTAGGATTTTTACCCAATACTTTGGTTCACATTGTAGCCAAAGGCTTATTTGGTAGGCCACCTTATGCCGTGCAGCTCAACACAGGCGCACAATTTAGCTTACGTGCCGATGAACTGATAAAAATACAATGCCGTGCTGTCACATAAAGGCAAATGGTAAAAGTCACTAATTATTGGATGCCCACCAGCTCTATCCAAATGCTTTTCTCATATAGTCGATTCAATTTAAAAGTCATACAAGGCAGCCGAGCGTAGAGGTATATTAAATACTTTAAGCAAGGTTAATGCGGTAACACTTTTATAGTGGAATGACTATGCCAGTCCTTTTAACAGCGGTTCATAAGCTTATGTCCTCTTCAGCAACCCTTTCAGTACCAGCCAATAAAATAAAAGCCAGCACTGCTCCTATCACATTGGCTTTGGTAGGCGCACCCAATTGCGGCAAAACCGCAACCTTCAATGTGCTTACAGGCTCTAAAGCTAAAGTAGCAAACTACTCTGGCGTTACGGTTGATAAACGCAGTGCCAAACTACTTAGGCACTCAAACGTCAATATTTTAGATCTACCGGGCACCTACAGTTTGAAGACGGCAAGTCTCGACGAAGAAGTCACGCGTAAAGTGTTATTCGGTCAAATGCCAGGGGAATCTATCCCTGATGGCATCCTTTTTGTGGCCGATGCAACCAACTTGCGCATGTCATTACGGATGTTACTTGAGCTCAAAAGTTTGGGCTTGCCCATCATCGTGGCACTGAATTTAAGCGATGTGGCACAAAGCCGCGGCTTAGTGGTTGATGAGTCTATATTGTCAGATGAGCTTGGCGTACCTTTTGTGAAAACCGTTGCCATTAAACGTAAAGGCTGTGAGCAGTTATTCACACTGGCTGACGAACTTATTAAACATATTGGTAGCCGCGACAAACCTGTATATTTTTTTAATAGCGATACTGATACCCACATGCTGTATCAGCAAGCTGATGATATTTTAAGCCGCGCAGTAACTAGAGCACAACAACTACCAAAATGGCATGAGCGACTGGACCAGCTGACATTACACCCTGTTATAGGCGTGGTCATTTTATTAGTGATTCTGTTTGTTATATTTCAAGCTGTCTATGCCTGGGCAGCACCGATTATGGACAGCATCGAATGGCTGGTGGGTAGTATTGGCATTTTATTGTCACAATGGCTGCCAGACGGCATATTACAGAGCTTAATTGTAGATGGAATTGTTGCGGGCGTGGGTAGCGTATTGGTATTTGTGCCACAGATTACCTTGCTGTTTTTATTTTTATTAGTCCTTGAAGACTCAGGTTATTTACCACGAGCAGCATTTTTGTTAGACAACTTATTAGCAAAAGTAGGACTGTCTGGACGCTCTTTCATTCCCCTACTCTCTGGTTTTGCCTGTGCTGTACCAGCTGTGATGTCAACCCGTACCATTCCTAGTCATAAAGAACGATTAGTGGCCATTGCTGTGCTACCCATGCTGACCTGTTCCGCTCGCTTGCCTATTTATGCGCTTATTATTGCAGCGGTGATACCCAGTCAAACAGTATTGGGCATATTCAACTTGCAAGGCATCACCTTATTTATATTATATGTTGCCGGCACATTTTCGGCGGCCTTGGTATCGTGGTTATTTAAACGTTTTAGTGGCACAAAATCAGAATCGTCTGCATTTCCCTTGCTAATGGAGCTACCAACGTATCGTATGCCAAACGTGAAGCATATTGCAGGAGAGCTTTGGGACAAAGTAAGTGCTTTCTTAATGAAAGCAGGTACGGTTATTTTTGCTCTATCAGTTGTGCTATGGGTATTAGTGACTTTTCCATCAGCACCTGCAAATGCAACTGGTCCCGCAATTGATTATAGCTTCGCTGGTATGCTCGGTCATGTTATTGAGCCTATTTTTGCACCGATTGGCTTTACGTGGCAGATGTGTATTGCATTGATTCCGGGGCTGGCAGCCAGAGAAGTCGTGGTAGCCGCTTTGGGTACCGTATATGCGGTAGGTGATGTGGGTGATGAAATCATCAACCAAACATTGATTCCTATCATTCATGCTCAATGGGGCTTAGCAACAGCCTTTTCATTTTTGGCATTTTATGTATATGCGCCTATGTGTTTGGCCACGCTTGCCGTGATTCGACGTGAAACCAAATCATTAAAGCAAACATTAATGATTACGGGGTATCTGTTTGCCTTGGCTTATGCAATGGCATGGATTGTTTACCGAATTGCTGGCAGCATTTTTGGATTTTAAGGAACTCACGAAGGAGTTAAAAATGAATATATGGTTAGAATACCTCATCGTGTTTATTATCGTTGCGATATCTTTTTATTACGTGTGGACAAAAGTTATATTTAAGAAGTCAAAAGGATGTTCAGGCTGTAAAAAATGTAAGTAGTAAGTAGCCAGAACCCTTAGAGATAAGAACAACCTACAACACTAGTGCTTATCCTCATATATAAAAAACGCCAAACCCATATCAGGTTTGGCGTTTTTTATGTGTGCGATTATCTATCAATAGACAACGTTTAAACGCTTTAGCAGTCGACACCCTCAAGGGTTAACAAGTATATTTTTTTATCCAATCCACCCGTATAACCACCGATCTTACCATCACTCGCAATCACACGATGACAAGGGACGATCAGACTAAATGGGTTTCTACTATTGGCTTGGGCAACCGCACGGAATCCTTTTGGGCTATTAACACGTTTTGCTAGTGTTCCATAGCTGATAGTCTCGCCATGAGGGATTGTCTGCAACCCTCTCCATACTCTCTGCTGAAACTCTGTCCCTAGAGACATATCTAAAGGCAAGTCAAAATCTTTGCGAGTGCCATTAATATATTCATTGATTTGCTCAATAGCAGTCAGCAAGAGAGCCTGAGTTTTATTAGAAATACTTAGGCTATTTCTATCTATAAACTCAAAATCACTATCATCAAGCTTGTAATGCTTTTTAAGCTTAGGCACTGATTTTGAGCTGTGCCAAGAGTTACCTGCTAGCAACCAATTGACCTCGACCAACTGAGGACTGTCATGCTCACTATAACTGGCACTGGCAATTAAGGTCAATTGATGTGCTCCAAGAGCCGTTGTAGTGACTATCATGACTTTTCCCGCTGTTAACTGTCTAGAGGTTTATGTAACTTATCATATTTATCTAAAATGACTCTTGTTTGATATGTTTAATTGCTGACCTTATCTTCAGCTTTTTATAGAAATACTGAACAATAGCGGCGAGCAAAATCAAGGTCGATAAAACAATAGTCAGTATAAACGCGATCGTCTTGTGGTAAGGCACTGGATCGCCAGTACTAAGCTTGATAGCCGTTGTCGTGCCTTGCCTCTCAACCCCCACGACATTACCCTCAATACGATATGTTTCAGTTTCATTTAATGGTGCAGAAACAATTTTCCCTGCATTTATCCAGTAATTATCGCCGCCCTCACGATAGGATCCCGTCATGGGCACAACAGCATGCTCATCAAACTTATAAAAATAACCCGTAGGTAATTCAATGGTGACTCCATTGTGTGAAGTTATTGAGCGGTCAGACTCGGGCTGATCGGCAAAATAGTTTTGCCAATAGGTCGCAGCACCTTCTTGCACCCATGTCCGGATACTTGAAGATAGCAAACTGTACGATAAGAAATCGAACCGTATAATCGGCTGACTCAGCATGCCCTTTATCTCATCAATTTTAGCCTGATTGCTCATCTCAGAATTATCGCCATTCGGGCTAAAACGATCGACAAGTTCTTGATAGATTACATTGCAATCGAACACAGGGTCAAAGGCACAAGCGCTGTCGATATCGCTGATATAAGTTGGACTCGTAACGATCTTATCTGCACCATAACCAGAGCCAAAATCATCCCGAACATTACGAGGCTTAAAGTTAAAAACCAGCTGATTTTGAATATAATCAGGCAATGCCGCTGCCCTCGTAACGTCTTCACCCAAGATAATCACATTACAATCTGGGGCATTTGCACCAAACAACTTCGTCACTACCGCACAGGAAAGTGCCTGATTGCTATTTAATACGAGCCGATCTCCCAGCGCCGGTGGATCATTCGCAAGTTCTTCATGATTGGCATAAGTTCTTGTTTCTGGCGAATCATTGTATGTATTTTGAAATATAGACTCGGGCGTGATGTCCAGTTGATTATAAAAAGGATATGCCAAACCCAGTGCTATTACGGCTCCACCTGCCCACAATAGCGTTCTAAGATTCAGTACTTTTGACTGCTTACAATATCGCTCAAATACAGACTGAAACGGATTTAACTCAAGTAGCTGATAGCCTGAACTTTTATGAGCCGTCAATTCAGCCGTGTATTCGGTTTCATTGTTATGGCCGCCAAACCGAAATTCGGTTTTTTGCTTATCATCCGGAAACCGTAGATGATACTGTGGACCAAAATAAAATTCGTCGTCAGAGGATAAAAACTTACTCTGAAGTCGCTCAATAGATAGCTTTGTGATTCGGCCCTTAGCAGTCAAAACGTCTTGTTTTGGCTTATGCGCTAAATAGGTTTTGGCAAAGCTTGTACCAGCGAGTAGTGCAAATAGGAGTGCGATGATCGAGTATGTCCAGCTCGACCACAACGCCGGTAAATAAATAGTTGCTAACAAACAAAGCAACATTAGCCAAACATAAACCATGCTAGCGCCATACCATAAGTGGTTACGGCGCAAATGTGCTTCTAGATCAGACTCTTTGCGGTTCTTAGTAATATTCATAGCGAGTGGGTCAGCTTCACCGTCTTCACCGTCTTTACCTTCTCGCCAAGCGGTTTCAGCCCACTCAGTAACATTGACACCATTAACGCTAATGACAGCACCAAATAGCATGCCCGCCGTTTTGCTTGTCCCAGATTTTGTAACAGCAATCTCGGCCGTGTTGTCATCACCCCGCATGAGCATGTCAAGGTTATAGGGCGTGATTAACTCAATGCCTGCAAATATTTTATGGGTGGTGGCGTTGCCTTGATAAGAGAAGGTCCTGTAAGCGAGCTCACCCCCAGTGACCTCGTAAATATCGTCGCTTCTGAGTGCTAATTCATATTTATCTAGATAAGGGGTGATGTAGTTTTTTTCAGTTTGTGTCAGCTTGCGTGTAGGATCTTTGAGATTTTTTAACTTCACAAGACTACGTGTGAATTGAAACACAAACATAAACGCGACAAAAAGGACAATCGCTGCCAATCCCAAGCCAGCTAAGGCACCTAAAACATCCATAAAAACCCTTCAAAATCAAAAAATTGGAACACTATTTATTATAATTAGCGTCTTCACTTTATATTTAAGACTTCTTCGTCGCCTAAAACAACTTATCAAACACTACTCTTTATCATCAGTCTCGAATAACGCTGCGACAAACTGCTTAGGACTAAAGGCACGCAAATCATCAATTGACTCACCCACGCCAATGTAACGAATCGGTACATCCGTTGTTTCAGCAACATTAAAGACCACGCCACCTTTGGCCGTGCCGTCTAGCTTGGTGATGGTAATACCAGTCAGTGGTACGACTTTGTTAAATAATTCAACCTGATTAATTGCATTTTGACCTGTGCCAGCATCAAGTACTATCATACCTTCGTGCGGTGCGCTTGGGTCAGCTTTACGCATCACGCGCACCACTTTTTCAAGCTCTGACATCAGGTGTGTTTTGTTTTGCAAACGTCCTGCAGTATCAGCAATGAGCACATCAATATTTTTTGCCTTAGCAGATTGCATGGCATCAAAAATAACAGAAGCACTGTCTGAGCCATGACCTTGGGCAACCACTGGAATACTATTACGCTCACCCCAAATTTGTAGCTGCTCCGTGGCTGCTGCTCTAAAGGTATCGCCAGCAGCTAACATAACTGACTTGCCTTCACCTTGTAATCGCTTAGCCAATTTACCGATAGTAGTGGTTTTACCTACGCCATTGACACCTACCATCAAAATAACAAATGGTTTTTTGGTACTATCAATCACTAGCGGCGCAACTTTGGGGGTCAAAATATCAACCAGCTCAGTTTGCAAGGCTTTGTATAATGAGTGAGCGTAAATCAAATCACCACGGTCGGTCTGTTCAGTAAGGCTTTTGATAATACGGTTGGTCGCATTGACACCAATATCGGCAACCAGTAGCTGGTCTTCGACTTCTTCTAACAGTTCATCATCGATCTCTTTACCACCGATCAAGATATTGACCATACCTTCGGCTAAGTTTTTACGTGACTTACTAAGCCCCGTTTTCATACGGTTAAACCAACTGCCTTTTTTATCAATTTTTTCTGATTCTGCTTCTAGTTTCGTTGACGTGACACTAGCAACTGAATTAGAACTATTAGCTGGACTAACACTCGCACTGTTTCCTAAATTCTCTTGCAGTGGCATAGTTGGAATGTTTGCAATATCTTTATCACTAATAGCATTAGCAACTGAATGACTGCTTTCAGAATTTTTAGCGGCAACCTCAGCGTTGGTTCTTGACTCTGTCATAACAATCGGCGTGCCCAACTCGACATTTTCATTTTCAAATGTGGTCGTTGGTGTAATATCCTCAGCCTCATCAATAATAGGCACCGATTGCGCCGGTAGACTGGGTAAAGTAATATCATCGTCATCCAAGTCGTCAAGGTCACCATCTAGATTGATGACCACACGGTTACTGTTGTTTGGGTTATTCATAAGCTTGCCCTAAAAGTTATCACTACCAGTTATTTGTTTATTTTAAATGGGTTTATCAGCCGTCGTGTTTTTACCATCAGCATGACAAATAATTTTGCCCTAGTTTAGCATAATTCTAGTGGCGCTCAGCCCTTACCCTCATAGACTATCGTCAAAAACCACTGGTTTAGAAGGTGACATAATCAGTTTAGAAAGTTTTGCTTAAGATTTGGACACAAAAATCTGACCTTGAGCATGCTAAACTTCTCCTACTCTACCAACTCTTACTATAAAATTTACTATATTTGTTTAACCACTACTTATTCAACAATTACCCCTTTAGGAACTACCTATGTCCTCACTATCTAACACTTATAAAAAATACAGTAAAAAAATAACCAGTATCAGTGCAGCTACTCTGCTAACGACAATTGTATTGTCAGCAACAGGCTGTAATACCACACATGATATCAAACCAACTGCCAGTGTCATGGTCGGTGCACACACCTCTTTATAAGCTTTCTCTTGTTATAATTAAAGTTGATATACTCACTCATTGGTTGATATACCTTTAATTTACCAGTTGCCATTTATATAAGTAGAACTTAACATGACACAGCCTTTATCATCGTCTTTACTACTACTACCTAAAACCTCATTACGAGTTGCCTGCGCTTTCGCAATGTTAGCTACTCTTGCAGCTTGCCAAACTAATGCCATTGATTCAAATCCCTTATCGACTGTTCAGAGTCCAGCAACTCAAAGCACCGTGGCGCAAGAAAAAACGTCCAATGATGCTCAGCAGCCAGCATTGGCCATAGACATGTCAGGTCGACATGAATACCAATTAGAAAACGGCCTAAAGGTAGTGGTAAAAGAAGATCATCGCGCACCAGTGGTGATGACGCAGATATGGTACAAAGTAGGCTCAACAGATGAACCTGCCGACAAAGGTGGTATCTCGCACCTACTTGAACATATGATGTTTAAAGGTACAACTGATGTATCAAGTGACGACTATGAACGCTTGATTGCTAAATTTGGCGGTGTCAATAATGCCTTTACCAGCTACGATTATACTGGTTATTACGAGCTGTTCCCTGCAAATCGATTCCCTTTAGCGCTTGAGCTAGAAGCCGATCGTATGAAAAACCTATTGTTCAATGATAAAGAGTTTGCCAAAGAACACCAAGTCGTCATGGAAGAACGCCGTCAGCGTACCGATGACAATCCACTCGCAAAAGCGTATGAGTCATTCCGATTGCTCGCATTGCCCGATAGCCCGAAAGGTGAGTCTGTTATCGGCCCCATGAAGGAGATTGAATCAATCACCCTACCAGAATTAAAGGCATGGTATCAAAAGTGGTACGCGCCAAACAATGCAACCTTAGTCATCGTAGGTGATGTTGAGCCAGAAGAAGTCTTGACGCAAGTCAAACGCTATTTCAGTGAGCTAACCCCAAGTAATTTACCTGAACGCCCTAGCATTAGTCAAAAAGGTTTTCGTGGCTATCAACAAGTCGATTCAGAACAAGCCGTACAAGTACCTGTGTTATTGATGGGCTATAACGTACCAAGCCTTATTACCGCTGGAGCAAGTAACGAAAAACAAGCGTATGCGCTTTCACTGGCTCAGGACGTATTAGATGGTGGACTATCAGCGCGTCTTGAGAGTCGACTCATACGTGAACAAGGTATACTAACCACGGTTGGCACTTCTTATGACTTGCTAGATCGAGGCGATGGACTTTTCTTAATTCAAGCAACACCGCGTGAAGGCGTTAGCCTAGAACAAGCGCAGCAGGCCATCATCGCTGAGATAGAAAAACTAAAAACTGATCCCATAGCCGCCGACGAAATTAGCCGTGCCAAAACCAATACGGTGACCGGATTGGTCTATGCACAAGATAGTATGGAAGGTCAGGCTCGTATGATTGGCTCCTTACAGTCTATCGGTCTAGATGACAGGTTACTTGCCGAACTACCAACCAAACTAGATGGTGTGTCAATCGCTGATATACAAGCGGCCAGTAAAAAATATTTAGTAAAAGACAATTTGACGGTGATGCATATCATTCCACCTCAAGACCAAGACGATACAAAGAAATAATGGTGAGATGTGAATGTTAAGCCCGATCATACAGACTTTATTATTAATAAGAAGAAAACCATGAATAAGCATAATGACTTGTTGCACATAAGCAAAAAGCCTTTAAACAATCCATCAACAATCAACGCATCAACGCTTATAAAACGAGGATGTCTTAGCGCTACTATATTGTTAAGTTTGACAACATTAACAATGACAGCGCAAGCAGATTCAGCAGCTGTTGAAGAATACCATGGCTCCGCCTCAGTCGATACCAGCGCACCCATTGCTGCATTATCAAAACTAACCAGCTTAGATAATACCAATGATTTAACCGTTACTGTACCAACGATTCAACAGTTCAAAACCAAATCAGGTGTACCAGTACGCTTTGTACAAACAACCACCTTACCAATTGTTGATATTGATTTGCGCTTTAACGCTGGTAGTGCCCGTGACAACAGCATCCAGCGAGATGGTTTTGGTATTGCTAACATGACAGCGACCATGCTGACGCAAGGCTCTAAAAGCTTAGATGAAAATCAATTTACCCAAGCCGTTGAAACACTCGGTATTAATTTAGACAGCAGTGCTTATAAGGATATGTTTATCGTCTCGCTACGGAGTTTATCTGACGATAAACACTTGCTACCTGCTATTGATTTAATGACTCAAATGCTCAGCGATCCTGCTTTTGATGATGATATTTTGGCACGTAACAAAGCCCGATTGTTGGTTGGCTTACAACAACAAAAACAAGATCCCAATAGTCTTGCTAGCATTGCTTTTAATAAAGCATTATATGGCGAGCATCCTTATGCCCATCAATCAGCTGGTACGCTTGAAAGCGTACCCAACATCAGTAAACAACAACTGATAGATTTTAAAAACCGCTATCTAGTCGCGGCTAACGCCTCGCTTGCTATGACAGGAAACCTCACCTTAGCACAAGCAAAGCAACTTGCTGAAAACATCACCACTAATCTACCAACAGGTCAAATGGCCGCAGAGCTACCTGAACCAAAGCCTTTAAATCAAGCCAAGCATATTCACATTCCATTCCCTAGCACTCAAACCACTGTACTCATGGGACAATTGGGAAGTAAACGCGCGACCAATCCAAAAGATCAACAGCAGCAAACCAATTTTGCTGTCGGTAACGAGGTAATGGCTGGCGGGGATTTTAATGCACGACTGATGACTGAAATTAGACAAAATCTTGGCTACACATACGGTATATCAGGATCTATGAATCCAATGCTCGCAAAAGGTCCCTATCAAATCGGATTTTCGACCCGTAATGATAAAGCTCGTGCTGCCATTGATGCCAGTTTAGAAGTTATTAATGATACTTTAGATGAAGGTATTACTAGTAGCGAGATGCAACTGACAACAGATAGTCTTAAGAATAGTTTCCCAATGGGGTTTGCAAGTAATGCGGGAATTAATGGTCTACTTGGTATGATGAATTTTTATCAGTTACAAGATAACTATCTGACTAATTACGTCAACCGTATTGATCAAGTAAAACTATCAGAGGTCAATCAAACAATGCGAGATACACTAAAGCCTGATGATTTTTTAATTGTCACCGTTGGACAAGATGACCCTTGGAAAGATGACAAGACTAAAAAATAACCCTGTAAACGTAGAGAGCGATACCAATTGGCATCGCTCTCTACGTTTATTACGCTTAATCGCTACTGCTCTGAACTCTAGCTGTTCTTAGCTTTTTGTGCTAAAAACGCTCTCGGCTAGAAAGTAAAAATTGACACACCTCAATCGGAAACAGTTACCGCAACGTCATAAACAAGATTTTCGGGCTTATAGGTTGCACCATCGTAAGCCAATCGAATCACATGTTTGTCATAAGACTCTACTTGATAATCACCGTTAGCAAAATTGTGCAATATTGGTACGATTAATAACGTTTCGATTTGACGGTCATTTACTTTAACTGAAATTTTTTGTCCATCTTGTGGATACAAGAAATAATCACAATAGTCACTTGTCATTACTTCTGCAGTACGCTTAATAACCTGGCTATCAACCCCTTTCTGTATTAACTTTGGACAAACATCAGGACGTTCCGAAGCCAGTCTGGCATAAGAATTCTTGATACTTTCTTTAACATTTTCCGCTTCCTTTATATTACTATCGAGGGTGATAGTAGATTGTGCCTCTATCGGAGATAAATCCTCAGAAGCTTTATCTATATTACAGGCCGTTATTAAAAAAAGAGCTGAACCAAATACAACCATATAGCTGATATTGAACTGAGCAAAGACCTTTTTGGAAGCATTAAAGCGATTTTTTTTCATCGATACTGACTGCCAGTGTTTCATAAATACTACTTGTAATAGATTTTTTATAAAATAAAATTTAACTCAGATTCAAAAGTTCACATTACAATCAATCACTTACTTATCTAAAAAAATTAAATATGGTTCTTTTATCTTATAAAATAAATGATATAAATATAAATAATAGCTCATTATAGTATGGATATAATTTCTCAATACAAGTATAACTTCTGAAAATTTATGACTTATGCGTTTAATGCCAATAAATTTAGGTCAGTTAGAGCTAACTAAGTGAGAAACTTTATATCCAATTGACTACAAAACCCCGAGTCTCACTGCCAACTCTATGCCATACGCGACAATGACTGATGGTGTTTAGAGCCGTCTCAAATTTATAAAGACCTAAGTTAATAGCAACTTAAGTTAGTAATGGCTTAGGTTAGTAACGACAAGAAGAACTACTGCTCGCATGATGAAACCCCCATTTACGATAACCATCAGTATCTAGATGGATGGCTCCCGTCGCATATAAACCTAAACCAAAATTATGGGCTGCTCCTTGATATTGCCAAAACTGGCATAGACCATCTTGCATTGTACTCAGCTGCCATAAATTACTTTCATATTCTGGCACCCAAATATCCATGGCACTGGCATTCATATGCTTACTACTATCAGCCCCACCCGCACAGTCATTAAGACCAGGACTACGATATACAGAGCGTATCTCACTACTTGCTGGCAATATACCTTGTTTTTTCAACTCACTATATAGACGCAATGTGGGTACAATATTTGGCCATAACTCTTTCGGTGGTAGTTGATAAGGCTCATAGCCACACTTCTTCCAACTACGTGCGGTCGTCAATAACTGAGATAGTGGTGGTACGTTTTTTGCGCCCACTTGTGAGATGAGATAACGCTGATACTCTGCCACTTGTTTAGCACGGTAACTGTTATTGTTTAACCATACGTTAAAGTCCATACTAATCACATCATGATCACCATGGTTATGAGCCGTGTTAGAATCAGGCACACTCCGAGCGATATTCACACTTTTATTCTCTTCAATAGATAGACGAGCCTGCAAATTAAAATCACGCTGTTTTTGGGCAATCAACCCCTGCATGCTATCGCGATTAATCACATTTTTTTCACTCGTGACACGAGAACTATCATCTGAAACATTTTCAGATGGCTGAACATAAATAGTGCTACCGCCTTGACGTACTTGAATACGACGTTCACTATTATCACTGATAATATCGGCATGAGCAGGAATACTACTAGCATACAAAACCAGTAGTGCAATCACAGGCTTGTGAATCTGCCTGTTACGAGGGAGTTTTTTATTATTCATTGCAGGAGGCTACCGCTAAAAACGTTTTATCGATACTATCAAATTTTCAGTAAGCAGGCTAAACTATCGCTTCTAATTAGAGGCTTGATATTTGTAATTAACACTTATCCTCATAATTTTTATAGTCATGTAACTTTATTGCTTAGGTGTTACTTTATTCGCATTATTTCATTAAGGCGTATTAAAAAAAAATTTAGATAAAACTTTCCTCTTACACCAATTACCAGACTCACTTTGCCTATGTCTTCTAATCCGCAGTATCGTTTTTCACGCCAAAGCCATCATCTCGGCCAAGGCCATGCACCGACGTTATGGCAACGTATTCATATCGATCCGTGGTTAACCCTACTTTTATTGACTGTCTGCTGTATTGGTTTGACGATTTTATATAGTGCTGCAGGCCAAGATGTTAGTATGGTTGTACGCCAAATGGTCAGCTATGCTGTCGCATTTACTGTCATGTTTACCATGGCGCAGATACCACCTAGTATCTATCGTACCTTTACACCCATATTTTACGTACTTGGACTCATCTTGTTGGTGTTGGTTGATGTCATCGGTGAAGTACGCATGGGCGCTCAGCGCTGGATCAATTTACCAGGATTTGGTAGTGTGCAGCCTTCAGAATTTATGAAACTTGGCATGCCAATGATGTGTGCTTGGTTTTTGTCCAAACGTGATCTACCACCATCCACTTCTAGCATCGCTATAACATTGGGATTAATTATTGTTCCTGTCTTATTAATTGCTAAGGAACCTGATCTAGGTACCTCGCTATTAGTGGCAGCCAGCGGTATTTTTGTACTGTTTTTAGCAGGTCTGTCTTGGCGTCTGATTTCGGCAGCTGCCGTTTTAGCCATTCCTCTTATCGCTTTTGCTTGGAATTTTCTATTACATGATTACCAACGTACACGTGTACTCACACTACTAAACCCTGAGGCCGATGTACAAGGCGCCGGTTGGAATATCATTCAATCCAAAACAGCAATCGGGGCTGGTGGCCTCACTGGTAAAGGCTATTTAGAAGGTACACAATCACATCTGCACTTCTTACCAGAAGGTCATACTGACTTTATTATTGCCGCATTTTCTGAGGAGTTTGGCTTACTAGGTGTTTTGCTATTGATGTTTATCTATTCCTGCTTACTAATGCGCGCACTATATATCGCCTCTACCCACCCTGATACCTATAGCAGATTATTGGCAGGGGCGATCGCTATGTCGTTCTTTGTCTATATATTTGTCAATGTCGGTATGGTTGGTGGCATTCTACCAGTCGTTGGTGTTCCATTACCCTTTATTAGCTATGGTGGTACAGCTATCGTGACATTAATGGCGGGCTTTGGACTACTCATGTCCATTCATACCCATAAGTCAGGTTAACGTCAGTTTATTAATCATACAAATAGGATGTGGAGTAGACAGTACACTTCCTACAAAATGATGGTCACAACAAGATAGATGACAACCAAAAAATAGTACAAACCACATCAAGATATCAGCAAGTTACTTGACACCATTTGGCCAATATTTGGTAATTTTCAATACCTTTATCGTTTAATGCCTAAATTGAAGGTGCGCTCTAAATTATATGAATTTAGGGCGTGTTGAACATTCAAATATTAGGACTGCTGATCGCTAAAACTGCACCAAACTAGGCGCAAGCCGATGATAATGTCAAGACCTTAGCGAGGTTTGTAACAACGTTTGGGGTGATTTTAGAATCAGCCCTTCGGGGCAGTACTCTTTTTTGCCAATATATGGCGAAATTGTTTCACCTAGAATGACTAGGCATCAAAAATTTAACTGCATATTGTCTAAAAAATAGTCACTGCCAGCACCACACCACATTTGAATGTTCAACACGCCCTAATGACTTCCCATATTTAATTATTT